>JBDNGV010000388.1:0-3555 GCA_041689125.1 Daejeonella sp. | reverse complement strand
GCTTTCCACTTTCCGCTTTCCGCTTTCCGCTTTCCGCTTTCCGCTTTCTCCCCATTTTGCCGCAAAGATAGAAATTATGTTCTGAGTTTATAAGTTTGGTGGATTATAGATGGGATAAAGCTGTTTGGATTAGTTTGCTTTGGTTAGTAGAGCATAATGTACTATGCTGATACCTAAAAAGTTAAAATATACATGAGTTTGGAGCTAAGCCTTTTACTCCCGGTTTAATAAAGAATACATTTCCGCTTTCCGGGTATTTTTCAAGTTCTTTTTCACTCAGACCTCCTCTTGCGGTAGTAATTATTAGGTGATCGAGATTTTCACCGGCAAAAGCACAGGAGGTTACATATGGAACGGGTATTTCAATCTTTTCGAGTAGAGCCCCATCTGCCGGATTCCATCGATAAACACCAAAACCTCCCCAATGTGCTACCCATAACATTCCTTCTTTGTCGATGCACATTCCATCGGGGGTTCCCATTTTTAGAGGAATATGAATAACATTTTTCTCAAGTTGGATATCACCACTTATGGGGTCAAAAAAATAGGATTGTACGGTTTGTTCTGGGCTATCAATGAAATACATTCGGTCGTTTCCGGCAGTCCAGGCAATACCATTTGAAATAGTCAGATCACTCAGTTTTTTGCTAATAGAAAGATTTTGATCAATGCAATATAAAGACCCGGCACCCTGCTTAAAAGTCATGTCCATGCTGCCGATCCATAATCGTCCGATGCTGTCACATTTGCCATCATTAAGACGGTTTTCTTTAATCTCTGTTTCGATATTTAATAGCCATTGAAGCTTCTCAGTATTCAAATCAAATCTTGCAATTCCGCCGTTCAAACCGAGGATTAAACAATCAGCAGTGCTACGGCAAACCATGCTAAGTTTATAATCAAATTTCCAGGTTTGTGTTTCCTTATTAAGCCAATTGTATTCAAATAAAATACCACCATCAATGTCTACCCAGAAGCATGAATTCCTGTTAGTATGCCAGATTGGGCCTTCGCCAAGAAGGCATTGAGAAGGGTAAAGTACTTCAGCTTTCATTATTTTTGCGAAAAATCCTTTAAGTTCAAAAAGGGGAGGGACTAATAACTGACCAACCACCGTCAATAACAAGGCATTGCCCGGTAATCTGTTTTGCTTTATCAGAAACCAGAAAGAGGGCAGCATTGGCAACATCCATGGTTGTTCCCGGTCTGCCCATCGGTGTTAGTTTTGACCAAACTGTCTCATAATCAGGGTCATTTGTTGTTCTTTCTGTTATGGTGGCACCTGGGGCAATGGTGTTCACATTAATTTTATATTCAGATAGTTCGATGACAAGATTCCTGGCCAGCATATCCAATGCTGCCTTAGTCATGGCATAGGCTGCTAGATCTTTATGTGCCTGCCGGCCGGTAATTGATGATGTGAAAAGGATAGAACCACCCTCTGCCTGCTGCTTCATTTGCTTAGCAGCGGCCTGGGTCAGGAAGAATGTGCCCGACATATTTACATTAAGGACTCTGTTAAAAGCTTCAGGGCTATAGGTTAAAAAATCACCAAATAAAGTAATACCAGCATTTGCAATAATTATATCCAGCTTTCCGAATTGTTTAACGGCTAGGTAAACCATGCTTTGAATAAAGTTCAGATCACTCGAATCACCCGCAAAGGCTATGCAATTGCCATCTTCCTCCCTGATTTTCTTTGCTGCACTCTCTGCCAAATCTGGATCAAGATCATTTAATATAACCACAGCTCCTTCCTTTGCCAATTGACTGCAAATTTCGAAACCAATTCCCTGTCCCGCACCCGTTACGATAGCTACTTTTTTATCGAAAGACTTAATAAACATATTTCCTATTTTGAATTTAATGAGAGTCTCTCACTACCTCGCTACCTGAGCCTCCTTTAAGAAAATCAAGGTCAGCACCTAAATGTGCCTGTTCTACATGTTTGATGTACAAGTTCGTATATCCTCTTTCAGTTAGAATCGGGGAGGGCTTCCACTTATCTTTTCTGAGCTGAAGTTCTTCTGCACTGAGGTCTACATTTAGAGTACGAGCTTTCAGATCCAGTATAATTAGGTCTCCGGTTTCAAGAACACTGAAATTTCCACCCAGAGTTGCCTCAGGTGATATATGTAGTACAACTGTTCCAAAACCAGTCCCGCTCATTCGGCCGTCTGAAATCCTGACAATATCTTTAATCCCTTTTTTAAGCAGTTTTAGGGGCAAGGACATATTCCCAACCTCCGCCATTCCGGGATAACCTTTTGGGCCAACATTCTTTAAAACAAGAACGCTATTTTCATCTACCGGTAAATCTGGGTCATCAATCCTTAATTTATAATCTTCTATGTTTTCAAAAACTATTGCTTTACCGCTATGTTGAAAAAGATGCGGACTTCCAGCGGTTGGTTTGATCACAGCACCGTTTTCGCAAATATTTCCATATAAGACAGCTAATGCAGTAGTATTGTTAATTGGGCTATCGAGAGAAGTAATTACCTCGCGGTTATAGCACTTGACGTTCTGGTAATTTTCCTGAATAGTTTTTCCATTGGCCGTAATGCAATCCTTATGGAGTAAAGAATCAAGCTCCTTGTGCAAGGCAGGAACTCCACCGGCGTAATACAGGTCTTCCATGAAGAACTTTCCAGATGGCTGAAGGTTTGCCAAAAGCGGAATGGAAGCTGAAAGCCGGTCAAAATCTTTGATCTCAAGTGGTATACCAATCCGGCCGGCAATTGCTAATAAGTGAATAACGAAATTGGTAGATCCACCCATGGCGGCATTGACTTTAATAGCGTTTTCAAAAGCTTCTCTAGTTAGGATATCTGATAATTTTTGGTCTTCTCTAACCATCTCTACAATTCTTATTCCTGATAATTGCGCCAGTACTTTACGTCTTGAATCAGCAGCAGGGATTGCTGCATTTTGAGGAAGACTAAGCCCTAGAGATTCAACCATGCAGGCCATCGTAGATGCGGTTCCCATCACGGCACAATGCCCCTGACTGCGGCATAAACCTGACTCGGCAATATTGAGTTCTTCTTCTGACATGAGACCTGATTTCACGTCATCCGCGAACCTCCATACGTCGCTTGTACCTATATCTCTGCCATTATATTTACCAGTTAGCATTGGTCCGCCGGATACCACGATAGTTGGAATATTGACACTGCAGGCTCCCATTACCAGTGAAGGGGTTGTTTTATCACATCCACATAGCAAAACCACTCCATCCATTGGATTAGCACGAATAGACTCCTCAACATCCATACTGGCCAGATTCCTGTAAAGCATGGCCGTTGGTTTGATGAGAGTTTCGCCCAATGACATAACCGGAAACTCTACAGGGAAGCCTCCAGCCTCAAAGACTCCTCTTTTAACAGACTCTGCAAGCTCTCTGAAATGTGCATTGCAAGGTGTCAGTTCCGACCAAGTATTGCATATCCCGATGATGGGTTTGCCTTTAAACTCATAGTCAGGAATGCCCTGATTTTTCATCCAGGCTCTGTAAATAACGCCGTTTTTACCTTTCTTGCCAAACCATTGTTG
>JBDNGV010000387.1:0-5539 GCA_041689125.1 Daejeonella sp. | reverse complement strand
TCGCTATCTGTCAAATTTGGAACTGCGTTTTTGAGATTACTGCGGTTAAAGCGTTTGTTGGGATTATAACTTAGGTCGTTGTCAATTTTTGTTACAGAATAGATTGCTTTCCTGTAAGAAAGAAAGTTTGCAAGATTTGTATCAACTAATGTTCCGTCCATATCAAATAGCAAAACTGTGTCTGCCGTAATTTTAATGCCTTCGTTTTTTTGTTTCATTCTTTTGTCCCCCGTCTTGGTTTATGTCACAGTGTCGGTGTGCTGTGCGTTACACTTGCCGATAACTTACTTATTGCCATACCTTTTGGATAGCTATTTGTCCGTTATGGACAAGTATATTCACCTTTGTGATCTTTTATTTTTTTTACGATTCCTCAAATGGACTCCTAATTTTTTGAAATTCACCTTCTTTTCTTCCCATCGAAGCTACAGATATAATCGAATACCTTTCCAAGGCTTGAAGCATTACATGCCTTTGCTTTCCATCGCTCAATCAGTTTATCCACGAACTCAATTCTTAAGTCGGATTTCCGGAAGACGATCCTTTTTCTGGGAATATAAGACCAAAAGACCGTTTGCCCTTTCTAATAAATGCGTCTTCGTAGCCATAAGATAAGTCATAAAATGGATTTTTAGTACTCGTTTTTTGGGTCTGCTTCATTAATCTGAAAAAGATGTTGTTTGATGCCAGATGCCGGATGACCGATGTCCGATGTTTGATGTCGGGTGTTGGGTGCTGGGTTCCCGATGCTGGATGTCCTGTGTCGGGTGTTTGGTGTTGGATACCCGATGTTTGGTGCCCGATGCTGGATGTCGGGTGTTGGGTGTTTGAAGTCCGATGCTGGGTGTCGGGTGTTTAATATCCGATGCTGGATGTCTTGTGTCGGATGTTTGAAATCGATGTTAGGTGCTGGATGACGGATATTGGGTACTTGAAAGTAGGTCAATATGCAATCACAGGCCTCGTTAGGATTAGAATCTCAATAGAAAACCAGTTTTTGAAACGTCTGGCTTTTTAAGATGAAGTGACAATAAATCATAAGTTATTGACTGCGAGAATTTGTCTTTTTGAGTCAGCAAACCCCTTTTGGCTGAATGCTATTTTCTTGTCAAAATTATACCTAATCTTGCAGAAAATAAGAGGAAAAAACTCCCTTTCTCTTATAAAGCAAGCAATGCAATTGCAACAAATAATACCTTTGATTGCCTTTATTTTGGCAACTTATTCTGTTATCGGAAATGATGTTATTCAGACTTTAGGGACTTTTCTCACTTCCAACCATAAAAAGAAGTGGTGGATACTGTGGCTTTATGCTGCATCCATATTGACTATTGTAATCGTGTATGGATGGATTGTCAATCAAGGGGATACATCCTATGGGAGGTTGGATATGATCCCGTTGCCCGAAAATATGGCCTTTTGGTATATAATTCCTCCTTTGGTTTTGATTATTCTTACTCGGTTTGGGCTCACTGTAAGTACCACATTCATGATTTTAAGTGTCTTTTCATCCCAGGCAGTTATTGAGAAAATGATTATCAAGTCTATTTTGGGTTACGCAGTGGCATTTGTTTTTGCATTTGGAATTTACATCCTGGTAGCAAAAAGATTCGAATCAAAAGAAAGTATTTCCAGATCAGAAAAAGAAAAAGCCAAAAAGGGCTGGCTTGTAGCACAATGGTTGTCCACTGGTCTTTTATGGTCCCAATGGCTGGTTCAGGATTTTGCCAATCTTTATGTGTATTTGCCAAGGCAGTTGACATTGACAGAACTGATCGCTTCTTTAATCATCATCTTGGTTTTAATGGCTCACCTTTTCAAATCACGGGGTGGGAAAATCCAGGAAATTGTCCACTCCAAAGCCAACACTCAACATATTCGTTCGGCCACCTTTATTGACCTTACTTATGCTTTTGTATTGTTTTTGTTTACAAACTTGAGCAATGTCCCCATGAGTACCACCTGGGTATTTATAGGGATTTTGGCAGGCCGCGAAATTGCAATCAGCTATCGACTTAATAAAAATGAAATCGGAAAATCCAGAAAGCAAATTTTCAGGGATCTTTATAAAGTCAATATAGGTTTGGTTGTAAGTATTTTGCTGGCGTATGCAATCGGAATGTTAAACCTAATGGATGCATAATAGGAATAATTTTGAACTCAGACAAGAATATTAGTTCTGAACATTAAATATGGTAAGTCCGTGGAATTAATAGGTTGTACATTGCTCATTTATGGGCGTTTGGATTTTAATTTTGGTGACAAAAAAAACCTTAACCAAAATAAGTTAAAGATAGAAGAAACACTGGCTACAATAAATGGTGAAACATATTTGGAAAAAAAGATAATAATGGCTAAAACCAGCACTATTCATTTTTTATTTTATGATTATCCACTACTTTGCCGATAGGCAAAAAAGACAAGAATGTAATTGATACCAAATTGATATTTGGGCGTTCCGGTCTTCCCTGCCTACCGGCAGGCATGCCTGCCTACCGGTATTTAGGTTTCTTTTGCCCCTATAAGAAAAGAAAATAGGGATATTGGTGCAATTGCGGATATATATGTAATATTTGAAAGATAACCTCTATACTGATTTAATCATTTTATCCTCCTTAACCGGAATTAGTATAGAAGCCAGAATACCACTTATCAACGCAATAGTTATTACCGCTAAAGAGAGCCATTCCGGAATTTCTACATGATGGGAAAATATCATTTTTATACCGACAAAGGCCAAAATAACCACCAGACTATAATTTATAAACCGAAACTTATTTAGCATGCGGGAGATTAAAAAGTACATAGATCTTAATCCCATTATAGCAAGGATATTTGAACTGAAAACTATAAACGGATCGGCTGTAATAGCCAAAATGGCGGGGATACTGTCTAGGGCAAAGAGGACGTCTGTAAGTTCTATAATAATTAAGGCCATAAAAAGCGGGGTGGCTATGCGGATTCCTCTTTTTCTGATAAAGAATCGATCCCCGTTCATAAACGCTGTAAATGGAAGCACGCTCCTTAATTTTTTGAAGACAAAAGATTCTCTGGGATTGAACTCGGAAGCATCTGATTTCAACATTTTATAAGCTGTAAAAATCAGAAAAGCTCCAAAAAAATAAACTATCCAGTCAAACTGGTTGATTAGTGCTACTCCAAAAACTATCATAATAGCTCTAAATAGGATTGCTCCAAGGATACCCCAGAATAATACCCTGTGCTGATAAATGTCAGGAATACCAAAAGACCTGAAAATAACTGCTATTACAAAAACATTATCTATGCTAAGGGAGAATTCGATTAGATATCCTGTAATATATTTAAGAACAGCTTCCTCAGGTTTTAATTCAGTAGGATTGGGCGTAAGACCTTTGGAAAAAAGCCACCATATGACCCCTGAAAATACTAAAGCGATGAAAAACCAAACACCGGTCCAAATGGCTGCCTCTTTGGTCTGTATGACATGGGCTTTTTTGTTAAACACTCCCAGATCCAAAGAAAGAAAAACCAAAATACAGGCAATGAATATTATCCAAATAATCATACTAAGGTGTGTTGTTTAAATGTTTGAAATGAAAATTTAAACTGGAGATTATGAAACATGCTATTTTTTGATAATTAAGATTATAATTGATAAATAAATTAAACCAGCTAAATAATTGGCCATTCTACTTCTAGTCAAGTCAGTTGACCACCGGGGTGCGATTTCACTAGAATACTTATTATTAGGCGTCCAACTAAACTGGGGCGATACAAAGTTTGCAAATGATAAAGATTAAAATCTTAGGCATCAATAGAAGTATGAAAACAGTTATGAGCTTTGATTTTTTTTGATTTTGTAAAATTGTTTTATTAATGGAATGGCGGTAATTACCATCATTGAAATAATAATCCATTCTAAATAGTGAATAAGGTCCGGAAAGATAAGTTTCAGAAAATATCCCCCCAGCACCAAGCTTGATGTCCAGACTATTGATCCAATGAAATTATAAATCATGAAAATCTTAAAATCTGATTTTATCAGACCTAGGCAGAGCGGAAGAAAGGTCCTGACTATTGGGATAAACCTACCGACAATGATTGCTCCTTGTTGTCTTTTTTCAAAATATGATATGGCTATATTAAGATAGCTTGATTTGAAGAAAAGTGAGTCTGGCCGTGAAAGTAGCCATTTGCCCAACTTTAATCCTATAAAGTACGATACAATATATCCTAAGAATGCCGCTAGAGCTATGTAAGATACTAACGATAGGATAGCAACATCCAAAACAGGCAATCCACAGAGCATTCCAGCCAAAAACAATAGGGAATCTCCTGGCAAAAAGAAACCAAAGAAAAACCCATTTTCTGTAAAGACGATAGCAAGTAAAAGGATAAGTCCGCCCTTATTTATTATCAAATCAGGGCTCAAAAGCCCTAAAATGGATTGAATAAATTCATACATGAATTGGTTGAATTAACTGTGGGAAGATTTAAATGAGTTGATTATAAACGTTCATATCAATTGCTGATCACCTTTTCCATTTCTTTATCCAATGCAAATTCAGGTAAAATCAAATCTAGATTTTTATTTAAAGACAGATCGAATTCACCTTCCTATTTTGCCAATACGCAGTTGGTTAGATAGTTACCTATTACATTGATTGGCTAAAATTCGGAAATTATCAAAATATTGAACTATCTATTAAACAGGGCTTTATAATGGAAAAGCTTAGAAGGATCCCTTAATCATCTTTTTTTAAATCCCTGCCCAGAATGCTATCTTTAAATCAAGTCAATGCTGGACGCAAATTATTTTCCGCATTTTGTAAATAAAAGAAAGATGACTTTGCATTCAGGCATAACACCAATTGAGAGGAGCGCAACCTTAAAATGACATTGCTGCTAACAGCTATTCGCCAGGTTTAGAAATAGAAATTTTTTGATTAAAGCAGACGAAAGGCATTGCTTATCCAAAAGGCAAGAATGAGTTTCGCCTAGATTGTTAAATCAGATTCTGTTAGAAAAGCCTGTTGATACGCCCTTAACTATGTAAAATAATAATGGGGAAATACTATTAAAAAAGCAGGGAAGTTTGCGTCTATGGTAGACGCAGTTCTTTTATAATTCCGCTCAATGTTTTGACAAACAACAGATAAACCTGAAAAACTGACCAATACAGATTGAGATTTAAAAAAATAATGAATGGACCGTAATACTGGTCTTTCGGGAACAATCTTATTTGTGAGCGCATCACCAACTTCCAGGATTGAACTTTGATGAACATAAGGATCAGAATGCGGTAATTCTGTTGTTGCCTTAATTGGTGAATTCAAATAGACAGGTGCATTACCTGACGAAAAGGTTACTAAGGCAACTAGATTAAGAAATAAGAATAAAATTCCCGAAATCCTCATATGAATTATCTGATTTCAAAGCTAGCTGAAAAAAAAATTGATTTTACAGAAGGGTCAATTATTATTTGAATGTTTTGAATCATGATTATTTAATGAACTGCAAAGAGGGTAAATTCAAAATTACTAATCAGTCGAGGGGC
>JBDNGV010000386.1:0-19859 GCA_041689125.1 Daejeonella sp. | reverse complement strand
TGCGTTGATTTACAATATTTGATATTAAAAACATATAAAATTTCAAGATAAATTAGAACGACAAAATATTACATGTATTACATATTTGTCATATTTTATTTTATACGTATAAACTGAATCCAAGGTTTGTAAGATTAAAAATAAAAAAACCAATCTGATTTTTCTGTGGCAGTTTATTTATTGATTTGTTTAATATACTGCTCCAAGGCCATTGTCATACTTGGAGCTTCCGGAGTAGGTGCAGGTATATTAAGCACTAGTTCATGTTCTAAAACGGCTTTATGAGTGCTTACTCCAAAGGCCGCAACACGGGTAAAATTCTGCTTAAAATCGGGAAAGTTAATAAATAAGGAATGAATACTACTCGGACTAAAAAATGCAATTACATCGTAAAATACCTCTGCAAGATCAGAAAGGTCACTGCATACGGTATGAAATAAAACTGCAGATTTAAAATCGTAGCCATTTTCTGTAAGAAATTTCTGAGTTTCCTCGGCTGCTACATCTGAACAAGGATATAAAAATTTCTCGGATATATGTTTTTTCAGAAGATCTGCAAGATCAGCTGCAGTTTGCTTTCCAAAGAATATTTTACGCTTTCTGTATTGTATATATTTCTGAAGATAAAGGGCTATTGTTTCTGATATACAGAAGTACTTCATCTCAGAAGGCACATCGAACCTCGTTTCTTCACAAATCCGGAAGAAATGATCAACTGCATTCCGGCTGGTAAATATAACTGCAGTAAAATCTGGTAAATTTATTTTCTCCTTGCGAAATACTTTTGCCGGAACACCTTCCACATGTATGAAAGATCTGAAATCTATTCTTAGATTATACTTTTTAGCTAAATCAAAATAAGGCGACTTTTCCGAATCAGGCTTTGGCAAAGTAACAAGGATACTTTTCACTTTCCTTGGTTTTTCAATTGGGCTTACTTGCATATATCTTAAAAGAGTTAATACCCGAGTACTTTAAATAAGATAAGTAAAGGACAAAATTCGAAGGCACAAAGGTAAATAATTAAATAAACTTTTGGAAACTTGTAATTTGACAAAATATTTGTTCCTGCTCTTAGAAATTGAACGATGAAAATTCCGATCAGCACCGCTATTCCGATATAACTGTAAAATCCAGCAAAACGGCTGGAAGTTAGGCTGAATGCAATGACAATCGGCAAAAATAAAATTGCAGCATTAAAATAGCTGAGGTACAATACCGATACGTACTCCCTTACAAGCCTTTTTACATCAAATAAAAACCCTAAAGCTCGAAGTACTATTATCTTAAATGTGAACAATGCAATAACAAGTGTAGTTAGGAATAGGAAAAGCTCAAAGCCATCAAAGGGATAACTTAATTGCATATACTTACCTGAGAGATATAGATAAAGGCCTATAATAAGCCCGAATAGCAAATAAAAAAAAATGAAAGGCCATGAATTAAACAGATTGTCTTCTTTATTGATCTTAGTAAGCATCTGATTACTATAAAAAGCCGAAATTATACTGCTCAACTCTGCCGGAAACAAATACCTAACAAGGGCAAAAAATATTACCAGAAATAAAATAACCCCAATAACCCATGTTTCTCCCCTCGGCCTTATTGATCCATCATTATCGTGAAGATCTTTTTTAGGAAATTTTGCAGCCCATACAGAAAAATTCAGATTCTCAACCTTATATAAATTAATGAGACTGTCAAGGAATGGATTTGAGCGATCTGGATTGGGAGCTTTAATCCAAGCAACTGCCAGAGAATCTCTTATTGACTTTATAGAATCTCTATAAGCAAGCATTCTGACAATGCTTGCAGAATCAGACCTTTGATAAACTGGAATAGTGGAATTAAGCCTTATGCTATCTTTCTGAGCAAAAGCAAATGAGTTAATCAGAAATAAAATAAGAATAATACTGTTTAAACGTCTAATAAACCCCATCAATACACCAAAGCAAATATTTTCCTGTATATCAAATTTCCGCTTTTTTATGTTCGTTTCCTAAATATCTTTTAGATAAAAGGTAAAGAGCTTGTATTTCAAAATTAAACTCAACAAATTCTGCCATTGAAGGCTATTTCATAGAAGATTTTCTAAAGATTGACAGAATTTTATTCAATATTTAGTTCAATATTTTGAATTTTATTCCAAATAAAATAATTTTACCGAACAATGAATCAAAAAAAATATCAGCTTAATCAGATTGACAGGGAAATTCTTGGCCTGATGCAGCAAAATGCACGAATCTCAAATGCAGATATTGCTCATGAACTGAGTATGGCCCCATCTGCTGTGCTCGAGAGGGTGAAAAAACTTGAGCAAAAAAATATCATCCTTCAATATACCACGCGTTTAAATCCTTCTGCATTACAACAAAAACTGCAGGCTTACGTCTTCATAAAAGCCTCCGACGGAATTGGATGTAATGATACTGCCGTCGCTCTTGCTGCAATTCGTGAAGTACAGGAAGTTCATCATGTCTAGTTCTACTAAGAAACCCGCATCTCTCCTAATGGTTGTCTTCGCATTTGCAATTGTCTATGTTGTTTGGGGCTCAACTTACTTTTTTATCCAGATTGCCGTAAAGGATTTTCCTCCGTTCATTTTAGGTGCATTACGATTTATAATAGCCGGTGTTTTGATGGCGGGATGGTGCATTTTTAAGGGTAAAAATATTTTCGCTGCCAAAGGAATAAAACATGCGGCCATCAGTGGAATATTACTTCTTTTTTGTGGAAATGGAATTATAATCTGGGTTCAACAAAGTATGCCTAGTGCAATGGTAGCTATTATGGTCTCATCGGCTCCCTTATGGTTTGTATTACTCGACAAACCAAAATGGTCTGAAAACTTAAGAAGTAAATCTATCATAGCAGGAATGCTAATTGGACTTGCAGGTGTAATCTTACTCTTTAGTGAGCAGGTTTCTGAAGCTCTCTCTCTTCAAGGGAGTGAGTCAGTGAAGTTGAGCAGTATGGTTATGCTGGTACTAGCAGCAATAACCTGGTCCGGGGGATCACTTTACTCAAAATACAAATCTTTAGAAGACCCGATTATTGTAACCAGCACTTGGCAGATGATGGCTGCAGGTATCGCTTTTATTCCGGGAATCATCATTCGTGACGAATTTAATGGATTTGAATGGAAGGAAGTTTCAGGCGATGCCTGGATGGCTGTAATATACCTCGTATTGTTGGGCTCAATTGCTGGTTTCAGTGCTTATGTATGGTTATTAAAAGAACGACCTGCAATGCAAGTAAGCACCTATGCCTATGTAAATCCAGTCGTGGCGGTGCTTTTAGGAGTATTTTTCGCAAACGAGAAAATCTCCTCTATTCAGGTTATAGGCTTGTTTATTATATTAGGCAGTGTTTTCATGATTAATATGGCAAGATATAGGAGAGAAAAATTAGCTGAAAAAAAGAGCACCAGACTTAAATAAGTATTTTAAAAATCGGAAATCATTTAAATAAAGGAATATTCTTGTTGTAGATTTACAAAATGGCCGGAATCTACATTCATATACCTTTCTGTAAAAAAGCCTGTCATTATTGCGACTTTCATTTCAGCACCTCTCCGATGTATAAGGATCAGATGCTTAAAGCATTGAGAAATGAAATTATTCTTCGAAAAAACTACCTAGGTGTAGAAAAAATAGAAACAATCTATTTTGGCGGTGGAACCCCTTCATTGTTGAATACTAATGAATTACAGATCCTGATTGGTCAAATCACCGATCAGTTTGAGGTCTCATCAAGTGCAGAAGTAACTATCGAGACTAATCCAGACGATCTTAATCCTCAGTACGTGAGGGAACTTAGAAACACATTGATCAATCGTTTCAGCATTGGTGTACAATCTTTCTATGAAGAAGATCTGAAATGGATGAACAGAGCACATACCGCCAGTGAAGCTCAAAGCTCAATCAAAAGAGTTCAGGATGCAGGATTTGAAAATATAAGTACAGACCTTATTTACGGATTTCCACTTTTGAGTAATGCAAAATGGGAATTTAATATTCAGCAACTCGTAGATTATCAGGTTCCTCATATTTCTTCCTATTCCATCACAGTAGAACCCAAAACCGCATTAGCATCATTCATCAACAAAGGAAAACAGGTCAATATGGATGAGGGCCAGAGTGCAAGCCAGTTCCTTATTCTAATTGACCAACTGGCAGAATCTGGTTTCGAACATTATGAGATCTCAAACTTTGCAAAACCTGATAGGTATTCCCGGCATAATTCTAATTACTGGGATGGCGTAAATTATCTTGGAATCGGGCCTTCTGCACACTCTTTTGATGGTGAAAGCAGGCAATGGAATATTTCGAATAATTCAAAATACATCCACGAGATCGAATTAAAAAAGATTCCGGCAGAGAAAGAGATTTTGAGCACCGAAAACCGCATTAATGAGTATATTATGACTTCCCTGCGAACAAGTAAAGGAATGAATCTACAATTTTTAAGCGAAAAATTCGGGTCCGACTACTCCAATGAAATTTACAATGGGCTAGAATCCTTTCTCGAGAAAGAATGGCTCAATATGAATGGACAATTAGTTACCTTAACAAGGGATGGAAAACTTTTTGCAGATCATATTGCTTCAGAATTATTTCTAAGTATCAATTAAGCATCAATCAAATGGAATTAAAAGATAAGATAATCTGGATCACGGGTGCTTCGAGTGGAATTGGCGAAGCACTTTGCTATAAACTGAATCAAGTAGGAGCCAAACTAATCATTTCATCAAGAAGCAGTGAAGGCCTATATCAGGTAAAGAACAAATGCCCGAAAAATCAGATCGACATTCATGTATTTCCTCTTGACCTTGAAAACATCCCTGATTTAAAGGAAAAGGCACAGGCAGCCCTCAATATTTTTGGTAGAATTGATATCATCATTCATTCTGGCGGTGTGAGTCAGCGCTCACTGGCCTTGGATACGACGATTGATGTTGCCCAAAAAATCATGAATATCAATTTCTGGGGAACGGTAGCCTTAACCC
This sequence comes from Daejeonella sp., assembly GCA_041689125.1. Classification (GTDB taxonomy): domain Bacteria; phylum Bacteroidota; class Bacteroidia; order Sphingobacteriales; family Sphingobacteriaceae; genus Daejeonella. The sequence goes on along the minus strand of JBDNGV010000386.1, from coordinate 14,851 downwards.
AGGCTATTTTACCCTCTATGATATTAAATCAATCCGGGCATATTGTAATCATCAGCAGCTTGGTCGGGAAGTTTGGAACCAAATTTCGTTCAACATATTCGGCTTCTAAACATGCGTTGCATGGCTATTTCGATTCCCTGCGTTCAGAAATTGATCCAAAGATCAGTATCAGTATCATTTGCCCCGGATTTATTAAAACAAATGTTACGATTAATGCTTTAACCGCAAACGGAACAAGGCAAAATACGATGGATGATGCTCAGGAAAACGGAATGTCTGCAGATGAGTGTGCATTGCAGATCATAAAGGCGATTAAATCCCGAAAAGAAGAGGTCTATATCGGTGGAAAAGAAAAATATGCTGTGTTGTTCAAAAGGTTTCTACCAAGAGTATTTTCAAAATTTGTTAGAAAGGCGAAAGTTACTTAATATTTTAGCTCGAATGATCGGCAATTACCTTCCATTCACCATTAATTTTCTTTACAAGGAGTGTGAAAAAACCATTGGGTTCGTCTTTTTCGCGCTTTAAATGCCAGGCGCCTAATACAAATGCATGATCAGAAGAGATTAACCTGACTTCATGTATATTAAAACTTAAAAAGCCCATTGCTTTTTGATCAGGATAGCTTTTCTTGTAATTGGAGAGTGTGTTATCCCATCCATATTGCGGCCCATTTTTGCCAACAAATAATAATGAATCAGATTTAATGTATCCCAGCATAAATTCTTTGAGTTCGCCTCTATTCCATGCCTGCCTTTGATCCTCAAGAAGCTTCAGAATTAACTTTTTATCATTTTCCTGAGCTATTAACTGAAAGGTTCCAATAAAAAATAGGAACGTGATTATAATTTTCATTCGTTTAATTATGGTTTCTTCGTAGTTAAATGTAAGAATATTAAATAATCAGACCTTGCCTTTATTTGACATCTTAGTAACATTTATAGGTTCTTAAATCTTTAACTTTGATTTTTTCGTAAATCATTGTAAAATCAAATCATGCGGGGCCACGAATTTTCAAAATATATTCCAAATGAACTTCCGAAAGGAGGTTTTGAAGAACTTTTGAAGTTATTTCTTGAACTCCTGAATTATACTTCTGGGGATGCGAATGAGGCTCTGGACTGGATGAATGAGTTAGATAAGCAATACAAGCTTACTAATGATGATTACGGAATGGGCGATTTTATTGAAGATCTGAAAAAAAAGGGCTATTTGGGGGATGATGATAAAAACCCTAACGGTTTTAAAATTACTCCAAAGACCGAACAAAGCATTAGGCAATCAGCACTTGAGGAGATTTTCGGGAAGCTCAAAAAGAGTGGAAAGGGGGGACATAACACCAATATTTCCGGACTTGGAGAAGAAAAAAATGCCGATCGCAGAGAGTATCAGTTTGGCGACAGCTTAGATCAGATCGACATGACTGCATCCATACATAATGCACAAGTTAACCATGGTATTGGCGATTTCTCAATGACTGAAAGAGATCTGGAGGTAGAAGAGAAGGACTATAAAACTATTACCTCAACAGTCCTGATGATTGATATTTCACATTCCATGATACTCTATGGAGAAGATCGTATTACTCCGGCAAAAAAGGTAGCAATGGCTCTTGCAGAGCTGATCAGAACTAAATACCCAAAAGATACCCTAGACATCGTAGTATTTGGAAACGATGCCTGGCCGATAACCATTAAAGAGTTGCCCTATCTACAGGTAGGACCATACCATACCAATACCTATGCCGGTCTTGAACTTGCAGTAGACTTACTCAGAAGGCGAAAAACCCATAATAAACAGATTTTTATGATTACTGATGGAAAGCCTACCTGTTTAAAGGAAGGAACCAAGTATTATAAAAATAGCATAGGCCTTGATAGAAAAGTGGTTAATAAAACGCTGGGGATGGCCGCACAATGTAAACGGCTTGGAATACCAATAACCACATTCATGATTGCCAGAGATCCATATCTTCAACAATTTGTCAGACAGTTTACAGAGATAAACGGGGGCAAGGCGTTTTACAGTTCACTAAAAGGGCTGGGAGAATACATTTTTGAAGATTACATAAAGAACAGAAGAAGAACGATTAGATAGAAATTCTACAGATATTATGCTGCACATCAAAACACTAAAAGAACTAAAAGAGTCAGGTTATGTTTCCCGCTCAATAAAGGAAGAACTCCGGGAAAATCTTATCCGCGAGCTAAAAAATAAAAATACTGTGCTGGAAGGAATCATAGGTTATGAAAATACTGTTATTCCCGACCTGCAGACTGCCATTTTATCAAAGCACAACATTCTGCTTTTAGGTTTGCGCGGACAGGCAAAAACACGTATTGCGCGTCTGATGATTAATCTTCTCGATGAATATGTGCCCTATATTGAAGGGTCCGAATTATTTGAAGATCCATTAAACCCAATATCATGGTTTGGGCATTATACTTTGGAAATTAAAGGAGACACTACTCCGATCGCTTGGTTGCATCGTTCTGAACGATATACCGAAAAACTGGCTACACCGGATGTAACTGTTGCTGATCTTATCGGCGATGTTGATCCAATTAAAGCGGCAACCTTAAAATTAACCTATTCTGACGAAAGGGTAATCCATTTTGGATTGATTCCACGTGCACACCGTGGTATTTTTGTAATTAATGAACTGCCTGATTTGCAAGCAAGAATTCAAGTAGCTCTTTTCAATATCCTCCAGGAAAAAGATATACAAATAAGGGGATTCAAACTTCGTTTGCCTTTGGATATACAGTTTGTATTTACTGCAAATCCTGAAGACTATACCAACCGCGGGGCAATTGTAACTCCTCTCAAAGACAGGATTGAAAGTCAAATTTTAACTCACTACCCAAAAAGTATTGAAATTTCAAGAAAGATTACCCAACAAGAAGCCAAACTATCAGATTCACAAAGAACCAATATAGAGGCAGACGGATTGGTAAAAGATCTTGTTGAACAGATTGCCTTTGAAGCTCGTGAATCTGAATATATCGATAAAAAATCGGGAGTTTCTGCGCGACTTACCATTTCGGCCTATGAAAATCTGATTAGTAATGCTGAACGTAGAATGTTATTAAACAGTGAGACTAATACATTTGTACGTATTTCAGATTTTCTTGGCGTAATTCCTGCAATTACAGGGAAAATCGAACTTGTTTATGAAGGTGAATTGGAAGGACCGGGTAAAGTAGCTAATATTCTGCTCGGAAAAGCCATTAAAACACTCATGCGCAATTACTTTCCTGATCCTGAAAAATTAAAGAAAGCGAAAGCTGTGAACCCATATTCGGATATCATCAATTGGTTCGCAACAGGTAATACCATAAGTCTTGTTGATGACCTGTCACTGGAAGAATATATAAATGCCCTAGAATCAGTTCCCGGATTAAAAACTGTAATAAAACAGTTTCATAAGACTCTAAGTAAGAACCAACAGATTCTTTTAATGGAGTTTTTATTACATGGCCTGTCTGAATTTTCACTGATTAATAAATCCTTCCTCGATAAAGGGTTTAGTTTTAATGATATGTTCAACAGTCTATTCAATACCGAGTTTGAGGATGATGATGAATACAATGAGAACCGGGATCAGTTTTAAGCCTTTTTCTTAAAGATTGTAAGTAAAAATGGCTAACCGCATTTTAGGATTAATAATCATCAGTATCCTGTTGATTCTAATTGATATATACATTTACAAGGCAATCCGTGCAGTCAGTTGGAAATGGAAAGATAAGAAGCATCTTTCATTTGCCTATATCTGGTGGGGATATACTTTGCTATTGATTACCGGAGTGTTTATAAGCATATTTTTTAATATTAAATTCCTCCTTCGATCAGTCATCCTGGTTGTTTTCTTTCTGACTTTTGTAACCAAAATATTTATTCTGCCATTCCTAATCGCTGATGATTTGCGCAGAGCAGCAATTTGGATCAAACGGAAGCTAAAAAGAATAGTTAGCACTGAGCAGAATGAAATTATGTCTATACCTCGTTCTGAGTTTCTCATCAAAGCCGGAACACTAGTAGCTGCGATACCTTTGGCTTCCCTAACCTACGGCGTTATTTCCAGTGCCTATGATTATCGCGTAAAGCGCAGAACACTTTATCTGCCAAACTTGCCAAAAGCATTTGATGGAATCAAACTCGGACAACTTTCAGATATTCACTCGGGTAGCTTTTACGACCGTAAGGCAGTAGTTGGAGGGGTTGACATGCTTCTAAAAGAAAAACCTGATATGGTTTTTTTCACAGGCGACCTTGTGAATAATATTGCCTCAGAAATGTATGATTACCAGGATATTTTCTCAAAAGTAAAGGCTCCGCTGGGTGTATTCTCAGTGCTTGGAAATCATGATTATGGAGATTATTATTACGGGCAGGGAACCTCATCTGCTAAAGTTAAAAACCTGGAAGATGTTAAACAGACCCACAAGAACATGGGCTGGAACCTTCTGCTTAACGAAAACCGAAGGTTAAAAATAGACGGAGATGAGATAGCGATTTTAGGTATAGAAAATTGGGGCGTTGGCCGTTTCGCAAAATATGGTCGTTTGGATCTTGCAATAAAAAATACCGATGATGTTCCTTTAAAATTATTGCTATCGCATGACCCTTCACACTGGAGGGCACAGGTTTTACCTGAATATCCTCAGATTGATGCGATGTTTAGTGGCCATACTCATGGAATGCAGTTTGGTTTAGTAACCGCAAAATTTCAGTGGAGCCCTGCACAATATGTTTATAAAGAGTGGGCCGGACACTATAAAGAAGGATTACAACAGCTTTATGTCAATGTAGGCTATGGTTTCTTAGGCTACCCCGGACGAGTTGGAATTTTACCTGAAATTACGATCTTTGAGTTACGCCGTGGGGATTCCTGAAAAAATTCCGGGTTCTATCTATGAACAAATACCTTAGACAGAGCATTGACCTTTTGTTATTTAGCAATATTTTCATTGCGATATGTGCGGTAGCTCAGGGTTTAGTAACCTATCAATTACTGAAAGTCGAACCTGATATTTATGTTTTAGGTCTTCTTTTCAGTTCAACTTTAGCCTTATATAATTTCAGCATATTTCTATCAAAACCAAAAAAGCCTGAGAATTCAATATCGGTTAGAGTCAGGTGGATATTTTCCCATTATCGTCTGTTGATCACGATCAGCATTATTGCAGTTTTTTCAATAATTCCGATTAGTTTATTCTTAAGCACTTCTTCAAAGATTTTACTGTTTACCCTTGCCTTAATATCTATAGCATATAATCTTCCTTTGTTCGCAATTCAGGATAAAAAATTCGGCTTAAGAAACATTCCGGGAATAAAACTATTCCTCATTGCATCAGTCTGGGCGCTGAGCTGCGTTTTAATCCCTATTCTGGAAATGGAAAATAATCAGAAAATTGCTGTTTCACTAAATGATACAATATTACTCATTGCTAAGAGATTCCTCTTTATTGCGGCGATAGCGGTGCCTTTCGATATCCGCGATTTGTATCAGGATAAACTTTATGAATTGAAAACTATTCCCGTGCTATTTGGAGAAAGATGGGCATGGTTAATCTGCCAAGGATTTCTTGGAACCTACCTTATTTTACTGTTCCTTTTCAAAGAGCAATTCGACAGTAATTTTTTCGGCTTAACACTAAGCACCTTGCTAACAGGGTGGTTAATTTTCAGGTCGAAATGGAAAAAAAATGAATATTATTACTTTCTATTTTTAGATGGGACTATGATTCTTCAATTTTTAATGCTTCTTCTTTGTGGCTCAATTATATTATGAAAGATATCTGTATTAAATCAATCAATGTGCTTGGTCAACCTGAATTATTGGTTTCAGACCATCAAAAAGCACATTCGGCATACCGAAAACAAGCTATCACCGGAAATACTATAGAACTGGGAATGACCGGTTTTGCGGGCGATATTACCGTCGACACGAAAAATCATGGTGGAAATGATAAAGCAATATGCTGCTATAATTCTGACCATTTTAAAAAGTGGGAGACAGAGCTTGGTATTGATCTAGATTCTGCAGCTTTCGGTGAAAACCTTACTCTGATTGGTCTAAACGCAAATGAAGAACATATATTTATCGGTGATCGCTATCAATTGGGTGAGGCAATAGTTGAAGTTTCAGAACCACGAGGCCCTTGCTATATGATCGGAATTAGGCACAATTATAAGCAGTTCCCTGTTCATTTACAACAAAGCGGACTTACCGGATATTACCTCAGGACGATTAAACCAGGCTTGGTAAAAAAGTCGGACAGGTTGATTCATATCAATTCACATCCTGAAAAAATCTCGGTGATGAATGTAAATTTTGTAAGGTATCATGACCCTGAAAATAAAGAATGGCTTCAGCGACTCGTCCAACTGGAAGAATTGACTTTAGAATGGAGAGAACGGTTTGAGAAAATGCTGAACAAATTATAATCCCCCCAAACCACCCTACCTATCTCTAAGTTTATTCAATGATGAACTTGTAACCTACTCCACGGACAGTTTGCATAAAATGTGGTCTATCGGGATTACTCTCAATCTTTTTTCGTAGGCGAACAATATGCATATCAAGCGTTCGTGTATTGACGTCAGAATTATAACCCCAAACTACCATCATTAACTCATCACGATTGATAACCGTATTTGCATTCTTTAAAAAATAAAGAAGGATCCTGTTTTCAAGTATAGTTAGTTCAATTTTCTTTCCATCACGCATCAAAGAATGTGTGTTGGGGTGATGTTCCATATTTCCGAATTTATAGATTTCGGACTTCTCATTGTTGATGAAGAATTTTACCTTATTTTCAATTAATGCAACAAGTACATCCATATTAAAAGGCTTGGTTACATAATCAGAAACTCCAAAATTATACGCATCAATTTTATCAATATCCTGTGCCTTGGCAGTCATCATTATGATCAGATTATCAAAACCCAATTTACGCACATTCTGACATACCTCGGAGCCCTGTTTGGTTGGCAGCATCCAGTCGAGTAAAACTATGTCTGGTTGCTCGTTCATGATCAGTTCCTCAGCTATCTGGCCATCAGAAGCCTCAACAACTTTATACCCTTCAGTTTGAAGGCGGTGTACCACTAAAAACCGAAGGTTCTCATCATCTTCAATTACTGCAATTTTGATTTCTTTTCCCATGTTTATGTTTCGTAAGGCAATTCAATTCTAAACTCTGTCCCCTTTCCTTCCACACTTTTTATTGTAATTGTTCCGTTCATAAATTTAATCAGTTCTGCACAGAATGCCAAACCTAATCCAACACTCCCCTGCTGATTATATTGATTTTGTACCCTAAAAAATTTCTTAAAGATATTCTTGAGATCCTTTTCTGGAATTCCGATTCCTTGATCTGAAAATTTAACAATAATTCGGTTCTTAACCTTCTGAATGCTGATTCTTAAGATCTTCTTATCGGGGTTGGAATATTTATAGGCATTATCAATCAGATTCTGAAAGATACTTCCCAAAAGGACCGGATCAGAATTAAAATACTCAACATCCCGAATGTCACATTCAATATCGAAACCAGGGTATTTTAACTGGTAGCTATCGACCATATTCTGGCAGAATACTTCAAGATTAATACTCTCAGGCTTCAATTTTATCGCTTTGTTCTCTATTTGGGCAAAGGACAATAATCTATTCATAAGATCATTGAGTTTATCTGCTTCTTCATCAAGAATCTTACCGTAATGCAGGCGTTCACGATCTGAAAGACTTGAGGCACTCCGGATATTATTACCTGCAATTTTTATAACACTAACTGGAGTTTTAAATTCATGAGTTAGATTATTAATAAAATCATACTGCAACTTAAATAGTTTACTATTGATGTTCAGGTTTCTGAAGATTAGATAACCAATAAGCGCCAGAGTGAAATAGATAACAAATAAGCCACCGGCAATCGGCCTGAATCTGGAATTTACTTCCTTCCTTATAAAATCCTTTCCCGAACTAAAGTATAATTTATAGTCTGAGAAAGGGCCGGATAATGGAAGATCATTTTCCATAAATCCGGAATCATTTTCAAAAGATTCATAAACTAGAGGCTTAATACTGATGTTTTGATATAATTCAGGATGTGGATTTACGATAATCAAACGCAGTGGATTTAAGTAAAATGTAAGCATATCCATCTCATATACAGGAGAAGTTGACTCCCTATTGAACATCAGATCTTTATAAATTTTTATTTCCTCTCGTCTAGGAATATTCATAAAGGTGATCTTATTCGACCTGATATTATAAAAAACACTGAAGCGGTCAGCATCCCTCATGGCTTGGGCAGTATCTGCCGACTCAATAAAACTACTGAACCTAATCGCATTTCTGTTGAACTCATCCCCTGTTTTAAAAATAAACAGAGAATCAGGGTGATTATTTTTATACAGCACAATCGAATCCTTAGGAATATCCCTTCCAAACTGGTAAACTGATTTTGGCCCCATTGAGAAATTTTTCACTCTTATTCCATACGGGATTTTGTAATTGCTTATTTCCGCATCATAAAAAACAACTCGTTCAACAAATTGGAATTTTTTAAAAATAGTATCTATGTATTTGGATGTCTGTCCAGAATCTAAATAGCCTTGATAAAAAGATATTTCTGGGATTTTATTCTGAAAAAAAACATTGTAAGGTTTAACAGTTTCTTCGAGCACATCAATCTTTTGTGACGCAAATTCGTTTATGACATATTTGGATGTCAGATTATAGGAAAGGAAAAAGGCTCCAGCCATAGCCGAAGTAATTAGGAATAGGAAAATTATAACGAGGGTAAAATTTTTGCGGTAAATATATTGATACTCCTGCATCCCGCTATTCCATGCTTAGATTCTGGTCAAGAAATATTTCAAGTTTCTTGTAAAATTCAAGTCGGTTTTCATTATTTCTAAAAACATGCCCTTCTTCCTCTTTAAAGATATATGTAACAGGTACCTTCTTCTTTTTTAACTCCTTTACAAACTGATTGGTTTCATTCATATTAACCCGAGGATCCCTTGCACCCTGTGCTATTAAAACCGGAACTTTAATTTTATCTGTATGAAAAATAGGGGATATGGCTCTGAAAAAATCAGCATCAGTTTCCGGATTACCAATAGTTTCATAATACATCTGCAAATTAGGTCTGAGATATGGAGGTATGTCTTTAAAGTAAGTAAATAAATTAGTGAAACCTGAATAAGAAGCACCACACTTATATAGTTGAGGCATTGACATCAGTCCGTGAAGTGCAGAGAACCCCCCAAAACTGAAACCATAAATAGCAATCCGTGACGAATCTGCTATTTTTTGGGAAATCAGCCAATGAACCCCATCGGTAATATCATCCTGCATCTTACCGCCCCATTGTTTAAAACCCGCAATCCAAAAATCCTTTCCGTAACCCTTTGATCCTCTAAAATTTACTTGAAATACAGCATAACCGCGGCTTGCAAGAAATTGAACTTCAGGATTATAGCCCCAGCTATTCCTTGAGTCTGGCCCTCCATGTGGCATGACCACTACAGGGAGATTTTCTGATGGCATCCCTTTGGGAAGAGTTAAATATCCGTTTACCTTCAGTCCATCCCTAGTTTTATAACTGATAGGTTTCATTTCTGCCATATTTTCCACCTTCAGAGAAGAGTTAACATCACTTAGTTTAACAAGCTTATTATCCTCTATTGTATACATATAGAATGACCCCGGATTACGATCAGTATATGTTCTGACAATAAATTTCTTTTCTAATGAGTCTGAACTGGCAAGCACAATTTCAGTGTTTGGCAGCAATTTTTCTAACTTTTTAAAGGTGGCTTTAAATGAATCATCAAGATAATAACGCTCCTTTTTCCAGGTTTCAAAACCAGCATAGATCAGTTTCTCCTTGTTGACTGAATAAATCGCCTCTGAAACATCTACCTGGGGATTACTATAAATAACACGATGTTCATTCCCACTCACACAATCCAATTCTACCAATGCCATTTTATCACGATTCTTATTTGACAAAGCGTAAATACAATTATTATCTACACTGAAAGCAATAGGAGAAATACTTGTCTTAAAATTATTTGTTAAAACAGCCCTAAAATTCTGATTCTCTTTATCACGATACAATAATGTTTCATTTACGCCATCACTAGCTATAGCCATTCTTAACTTACCGGCAGCATCAGAATACCATTTTGTGATATTCCCGGGATTCTGCAATAACAGGGATAATTTTCCGGTCTGAATATTTAATCGGTAGGCATCAAAAACGGTTGAATCACGTTTGTTCATGGAAACCAAGACTTGACCGTCTCTGACAGGACCTGAAGAAATTAACCTGATTTTTGTATTTGGAAATGAAAGAAACTCCCGCTTATTGTTACCGTCAATTTTAACGGCAAATAAACCTGGTTGCTTATCTTCTGAATTTCCTTTTAAATATAGTATCTCATCATTACTGGCCCAGAAATAATTAGAGATACTTCGGTTGGAATCACAAGTTAGCTGGGTAGTAGTTTTCCCATCTAGGGTTTCAACATAAATATGAATTCTATTATTGTCTGGTTTAAGGTAGGATATATAATTACCGTCTGGTGAAACCAGATAAGATGTTTTAATGGGAACATTGAAAAAATTCTCTATCGGTATCCGCTTGGTTGCTTTTTCCATTGTGCAGGACGCCAAAGTGGATAGAAGAAAACAAATTAAAATAAATTTAAATCCCGGCATTCTATTATAAAATTATATTTAAAATTTGCTACAAAACGAAAAAAGCATTAGAACAAACAAAATAAAGTCTTTAAGGTCAACCATTAATAAGTAGACCTACTATTTAACTAATCTGTCAAGTTAATAAATACATTTTTAAGTATTTGACTGTATTCGTAACATTTAAACTACAAGTGATATTTTCTCAGAATTTAAACCTGAATAAAACGAACTTTATTGAAATTCAAAAGATGATATCTCTCCAAATGCTTATATTGAAGCTGAGCTAAAAATATTAACAACCCGGGTTCGATGAAAAAAATTCTGCTTCTGTTATTGATCATATCTGTTTCTTCAGCAGTCAGAGCCCAGCTAAATTCTGATGAAGCTATGGCTGTACAATATTTTCAGTCGGGAGATTATGAGAAAGCAGCTTTAATCTATGAAAAGCTATTCAACAGAACAAAAAATGCGAGTTACTATGACCCATATTTCAGTTGTCTACTTAGGCTAAAAAAGTTTGATGAAGCCGAAAAGCTTGCCCGAATCCTTCAAAAAAACAATCCGGAAAATTTTAACTACCCCGTTGATCTTGGCCGGGTTTTCCAAGAACGCGGGGAACAAGAGAAATCAATTGCTCTTTATAATAATCTGATTAAAAATCTGCCGGTCAATGAGTTTGCAATAAAAGACCTGGCCATAACCTTTTACAGGGCAGAAGCATATGATTATTCAATTAAAACTTTTTTAACAGGCCGAAAAATATTAAACGATGAAAAATTGTTTGCATATGATTTGCTGAGTTTATACCGTTACCGTAAAGATAAGCCAATGCTTATCCAGGAATACCTTTCGCTTTTGAGCGTAAATTCTGAGGCCTTGCAACAGGCACAAAGTGTGTTAGGAAATATTCTGGAAGGTAAAGATGATTTTGATCTCCTTAAAACTGCCATTTTACGCCGCTTACAGAAAGATCCTCAGAATGTTGTTCTAACTGAGTTTCTTGCCTGGCAATATGTTCAACAAAAAGATTTTGACATGGCCTTGCGGCAGACCCTTGCACTCGATCGTAGACTTAAAGAGGATGGTAGCAGGGTTTTTGATCTATCAAGATTGTTGGTTTCAAACCAGGCTTTTGAACAGGGAATTGAAGCCCTAAATTATCTGGTAGCAAAAGGAGATAAGAGTAGGTATTATATTCCTGCCAAGATTGATCTGCTAGGTGTAAAAACTAAACAATTAACCAGCGGCAAATTAAATAAAGCTAATCTATTGTCACTTGAAAACGATTATCAGTCATTATTGAATGAATTTGGACGGAGTTCAGGAACTGCCTTCGCCATACGACAATTGGCAAATCTACAAGCATTTTACCTGAAAAAGCCCTCAGAAGCAGCGATACAACTTCAAAAACTGATTGAATTATCCGGCATACCGCCAATGATAATTGCACAAACGAAATTGGAACTTGGTGACATTTATATACTATCAGGAGAAGTTTGGGAAGCTGCACTGATTTTTGGCCAAGTTGAAAAATCATTCCCAAATGAAGTATACGGACAGGAAGCTAGATTTAAAAATGCCCGATTAGCTTATTTCCAGGGAGATTTTATTTGGTCAAAAGCACAACTTGATGTATTGAAAAGTTCAACCTCACAATTAATTGCAAACGATGCGCTCAATTTAAGTCTACTCATATCAGATAATCTGCAAAATGAGAATGATACTGCCGCGTTGAAAAGATACTCGGAAGCTGAGCTCAGCATATTTAAAAATCAGCCTGAAGAAGCCTTGGGAATATTAGACAGTATTAACATTCTTTACCCTGCAAATTCCCTTGCTGATGATATTTTAATCGCTAAATCGAAAATATTTTTAAGTTCAAATGACTTTGACCAAGCAGTAATTCAATTACAGGCCATAGTAGACAATTATAGTTCAGAGCTCTGGGGGGATGACGCTATCTTCATGCTTGCTGATATTTATGAAACCAAGCTAAACCAACCGGGAAAAGCTATCGAACTCTATCAAAGAATAATTAATGATTATTCAGGAAGTTTGTACCTAATTGAAGCCAGAAAACGCTTTCGTCAGCTAAGAGGAGATAAGTTAGGTTGAGTTTTTGGTATAAATTTTTAAAATCTCAATTCCTATCTTCGCAGCATGATCTTATATAATGTTACTATTATTTTGGATGAGGAAATTCATGATTCCTGGCTCAAATGGCTAAAGCAAGAGCATTTGAAAGAAGTGATGAGTACTGGCTTTTTTATCTCTTACCGGGTTCTGAAGGTTTTAGATTCGCCCAATGAAGGAATTACTTATTGCATTCAATTCATTGCCGACTCATTAGAAAAATATAATGAATACATGCAAAATCATGCTAATCAGCTGCAAAATAATGTTCCAGATCTATTCCTGAATAAATTTGTAGTATTTAATACATTAATGGAATTTATTGAAGCGAAATGAATTTTATAAAAACAAAAATTAAGGATCTCTATATTATAGAACCAAAGATTTGGAAAGATGCTAGAGGATATTTTTACGAAAGTTACAATAAGCAAATGTTCGATGAAGCTGACATTAATGCCAATTTTGTTCAGGATAATCAATCGCTCTCTCAAAAAGGAACCTTAAGAGGTCTGCATGCGCAATCCAATCCTCATGCTCAAGGAAAATTAATAAGAGTTATAAAGGGAAGAGTTATTGATGTTGCTGTGGATATTCGTAAAAAATCAGAAACCTATGGACAGCATGTTACTGTTGAAATATCCGGAGATAATCACCTTATGCTTTGGGTACCGCCAGGATTTTTACATGGTTTTGTAACTCTTGAAGATGACACAATATTTACTTATAAAGTAACAAGCCTTTATGATAAGAATGCAGAGTTCGGGATTTTATGGAATGATCCGGAACTACACATCGATTGGAATATTGCCCCGGAAGAAATAATCCTCTCAGAAAAAGACAAGGTACTACCACTATTCAAAAATCTGGCAAGTCCATTTTAATTTAAAAAATAAAAAGCCGGAGTATAAAACCTCGGCTAAGCACACTGTCATATGTAAACCCTATTTGATAAGATTATATAATTCATCAAGTTTGGGTGAGAGAACAATCTCAATACGCCTGTTCCGGCTTCTAACTTCAGTACCTGAACCTTCTTCAATCGGCTGATATTCTCCCTTTCCAGTTGCCGTTATTCTACCATTTTCAATTTTCTCTGTTTCTGTTAAAAATCTTACGACGGAAGTCGCACGCAATACGCTCAGATCCCAGTTATCCTTAATCTGGCCAAGGTTTACTACCCGCTGATTATCTGTATGGCCCTCAACAGAAATATTAATCTCGGGCTGTGTTTTAAGAACCTTGGCGAGTTCACGCAATGCCAGCTTACCCTTATCATCAATAATAATACTGCCACTACTGAACAATAATTTATCAGTTAATGAAACATAAACCTTTCCGTTACGGATATCCACAGTTAAACCATTCTGCTGAAAGCCTAATAAAGCCTTCTGGAGTTTATTCTTAAGTGCATTGGTGGCTTCATCCCTTTTTCGCAAGATATCTTCAACCTCTTTTAATCTTATTTCACGCTTTTGCAGATCAGCTTCAAGTTTTTTAAGATCGGTTTCCAGTTTTCTAATTTCTGAAGAGGAATTTGATCTCAATGAAGTAAAACTATCGTCCAACCCCTTAATTTTTTCTTCTAGATCTGTAATTTTAGACTTGAGGATAACACTATCTGATTGTAATCCCAATATTATTTCTTCAAGAGAAGTAATTCTCATCCTTGCATTTTCCCAACCAAGAGAAAGTGAATCCTTCTGCGCAATTAATGTATTATATTTTTTGGGCGACATGACAACGCATGAAGTAAGTGAAGCAATAATTAAAAACAGGGTAATTGCAGGATAAATATATTTCCTCATACAAAAATGATTTTATGAAACTGCGTTCCTCAAAAACGCAATATATGGGTATAATCGTATAAATCCATCGCAAACTTCATCAATTGCATTTGAACTTGTAAGCTCTGATTTGGTCAATGGATGGCTAAATGTAAAACTTTTAAGCTTTAGATATTCTATATCCGGGTGTTCGGGATGATAACCTTTGGGAAGC
>JBDNGV010000385.1:0-7120 GCA_041689125.1 Daejeonella sp. | reverse complement strand
CCATTTTCTGTGATTCTCGCAAGGGTATATACCTCTCCCCCGTGACCCACTGCAATTGAATTAACATATAATGGTCTATCCCCGTTTGGATAAAACACAGGCCCATGATCTTGATATTTACCTTCCGGTATGTTGTAAGTTATTAAATGAAGATTCTCAAGCCCTTTTGCTCCTCCCTTAGCAATATCAGTTTGACCTGCAACACGTTTTCCATCAATATAAATCGGACCGCCTGTCAGGTAATAAATAGTCTTACCATCAGGTCCGAGCTGAAAACCAAGATATCCATAACTAAACTGATCGAACATTCCGCTTTTTGCAGAAGGCTCTGAAGTGATACGTCTGACTAGTTCAATTTTTGATTTTTTTGGATCGAACCGAAATAAATATCCGGAATTTCCATGAACACCGTATGCTAAACATTCGGGTTTGTACCAGAAGATTTCCCGCCAGTTATAACCCATGCTGCCAGGTCTTTTTGGATCATATTTCCCAAAATAATCAAGTCTGAGATTTACATTTTCAAGTTTATTGATCCGACCCTCCTCAGGATTATAGCTAAAAATATCCCCTTCTGAAGTTGAAAAATATACGGTTCCATCTGTAGGATCAATAACAAGTGAACGGCATAAGGAACGGAAATCATCATCAGGCGTACCCCCTTCACCATTTCCGGATATCTGACCCATGCTTTTTAATTTATTATTATCAATATCATAATGAATAAAATTACCTTTCGGCCATGAAATGCCAAAAATATGGCCACGATCACAATCCATGGTCATCGAAACCATACCTTCTCCATCTGGCACTAGTGCCAGGTTTTCGAATTTTCTTGTTTGCAAATCATAGGAAAGAATACAGCCTCCCGGATATAACTTATACCCTTTTGGGGGATTAACCGGAAGGCGATCCATTCCCCCGATAAGTTCATAATATCCAATATGAGTTGAGAGATAAAGTTTACCATTCCTTTCATAAAACCGGACGTGACTTTTACCTTGCGGGATAAACATTTGATCTTTTTCACCGCATATTTCAGTCAGATCCCCAAGAAATTCTGTTTTATCAATATCAGGATCATACAGGTACATTTTACCTCCAACATGGATCTGGTCTGAAGATAAAATATAATAAATTTTACCATCGCTGGCCGCTGATAACGCATTGTAAGTATCGTGTGCCTCTTGAAATCCCGAATTATAAATTGTAGCGGCTAGATGTTTAACTTCAACAGTTCCTTCTAATGTATTCATGCAATATTTCGTATCTTTTTTCCTGCCAACAATTAGCAGGACTTCTAAATTTGTTTTTATTTTTCTAATGTGTTTTTCACAGCTTCTGCACTAGTCTGTATCTTGCTGATTGCATTTGCAATTGAATCCATGTCTTCTCTGCTACCAAGGAGCAAATTCTGTGTAAACCATACCATTTCTGTGCATAAAAGGTCATTCTCAGGACACTGATTTCGGTCCATAAATTTATTATAATCAAGCATATCTTTATGATACATTCTCTTATAATTCTTTGAGGCAAATGCCTCCTTTAAAAATTCCTGTTTATTTAAAGGAGTATAACCGCTCGAGCAAGGTACACCTTCTGCACGTAAAGCCTGTAAAAATGCATTTCTTGATAAACCTTTAAAATCATCCTTTTTATATCTGAAGGAAAACAAATGGAATGAAACACGGGTAGCGCAATCATGCAATTTATAAGGAACTATTCCCGGAATATTCTGAATCTTAGATTTCAAATATTTTGCATTCTCTTCACGAACGGTAGTTTGTGCGTCCAGTCTTTGTAGCTGTGCTAAACCAATAGCTGCCTGATATTCTGTAAAACGTACTTTTGTTCCTATCCGTATGCTCCCTGCATTAAAGGTTCCAACCGCAGTACCAAAAGGCAAACCAAGATTCTGAAAAGAAACACAGCGATCCATAAGATTTTCATCATTACTTACGATCGCTCCTCCTTCGCCAATCGGAATATTTTTTGAGTTCTGGAAACTGAAGCAACCTGCATTTCCAATCGTACCTACCTTTTGATTGTTAACTTCAGTAAGTGGTGCCTGGCAGGCATCTTCAATAACATAAAGATTATGCTTCTTAGCAATTTCCATTATCCTCGGCATATCTGCAGGCATTCCTAAAATATGAACGGGTAAAATTGCTTTAGTACGTGGCGTTATTTTAGCCTCTATTTTTGACGGGTCGATCTGATATGTTTCCGGATCAATATCCACAAACACCGGCATAGCTCCATTCATAAGAATGGCCTGAACGGTGGATATAAAGGTATAGGGCGGAACAAGCACTTCATCACCGCCTTTAATATCCAGTTGATTTAATGCAACGATTAAGGCATTGGTTCCATTATTTACAACCAAAGCACGTTTAGCTCCATTCGCTTTAGCCCAAGCTGCTTCAAATTCATTGACTACTGATGCACGCGACCAAATTCCGCTTCTAAGCACTTCAAGAACGCGCTTTTCATCAGTTTCGGGTATCCAGATAGGCCACTTTATCCATTTAGCTTTATCCCATGCAGAAGGACCGCCCAAAATCGCTGGTCTTGCAGCATAATTTAAATCCCCGGCTAGCAGTGAAGTTGTTAAACCCATCGTCAGAACAGTACCCACTCCAGCCAGAGAGCTCTGTTTTAAAAACTTGCGTCTCGATGAATCAGTGTTTTTATTTTTCATGACTATTTTTTAAAATCAAATTTTGACTATTGTAAAGGGGCTCATCCGTTTATTGTATTGTTTTTTAATCCTGTTGGATTGATATGGCAATTTATATTATAATGTACATGAGTAATTCACAAAAATGTTCATTCTCAACTCTCCTACTTTGAATTCAATCTGATAAAAAAAATTATAACAATAAAATCAGCGTTTACGTACCCGAATATATAAATTATTTTTTTTTAAAACAATAATCTAAGGGATTATATTTAAGCTTATCTGCATCATTAAAGAGGATCAAACTACCTGATCACAACCCCGATCATATCAATAGAAACTCCGGCCTGAGCTAGTCCAACATCCTTAACCATAGCTTTTGAGGCAGCAGGCGGACGAAGCGGGTCGTAATATTTAGGACGAATTTCATTTAATTTTGCGCTGTGAACATCATTGCTAACGTAATAGGTTGCTTTCACAAGATGTTTAAAATCGCTGCCCGTGTTTTTCAATATTGTACCCATTGAAGTAAATATGGATTCCATCTCAGAATAAGCATTCCCGGAAATTTGGCCATATAAGCCAGATATATATATCTTTTGACCGAAATTAATACGGGTAACCTTACAATAAACAGGTGAAGCTGTCATTCCCGGAGGAGTGATGAAATCAATCTGTTGAGTAGATTTGGTTCCGGCATTTACTGATGAAGCAATCAGTTCTATTTCAATGACCGGATCTTTGCTGGTCCACTCAACATTGACCATCGGTGGAACAGTAGTTCCCTTAAAGAAATTGGAGAACTCTTCCTCTACTACTTTCAGATCAGACATTGGCCTTAAAAAAGATTTAAACTGAACAATATCTCTTTTCTCCAGTCCCATGGAAACAAGAGTAGCCTGAAGTTGTTCTAGTGTCCCACGTGTTGCTTCAGCAAGTTCACCCTTTACGGCCTGACCAGAAACATAAACTACAGGACCTGCAGGTAAAATTGCAGCCCTTGCTGTGCCTTGGGCAGAGGATAAATTCTTTGGTAAAAAATACTTCACACTTTCCACGCTTATTTTAGCAGAAACCGCAATTGCATCCATCGAAATCAAGGCATCAGTATGGCCAAGATCGCCTGCAACAAAACTTACTGCAGGCTTTTTCCCTGATTTAAATCGCTTATTGATTTGTTCCTGAACTTCTGTTATGAGATTAGAACTCCTGATATAAATATTAAGTTTAACGATCTGATCAAGGTTTGAACCTGCCTTTTTTAAAACTGAAGAAATATTCAAAAAAACCTGATTGATCTGCGCATTGAGATCACCAGGTATCACAATATTGCCCGATTTATCCAGTGGCAGAAATTGGGTAGTATGAATAAGCGGAACATCATCAACAATTACGGCATCTGAAGCTCCCAGAAGATTCGAAGACCCTGAATATTGAATGTGTTGCCCTTTTTGAGCAGAGACAGATATACCAAGAAATAATAAAAAAATAAAGATCAGAATTCTCATAATAATTAGTTGTCTGTTGTCTGCTGCCTGTTGTCAGTAATATATTGCTAATTGTGAGATGAACTGTTAATAGTCTTAAATCTTGCTCCTTAATCTTTATTCTAAATATATTAATTACCAATGAACCTAAACATAACCCAGATAACTGATTACAGATAACTGTTAACTCAAATCCCCTTAGCTATTAATCGGCGCCCAATAAGCACAATAGCCTTCTGCTCGAACCGGTCCTTTAAACAATAAACAACCACCACATGGTTTATCTTTTGCCTGTGGAAGATATAGAGCGCAATTGCTGCAATGACTATCAGGAATTGGTGTTTTATTCACATAGGCAAGTTTTTTGCGTTTTTCAACTTCTTCGGCACTAACCCCACTAAGATCGTCACACGGGTTTTTTTGTGCAGGCTGGGGAGTTTTTGGTTGTTGTTTCGAATCAGCTCCTTTTGCCATGCTATTGACTGAAGCGCCTGCAACCATCACTCCTGTTCCTAATGCAACTGAACTGGCAAGTATGTATTTACCAATGAACCTTCTTCTTGAATATTTTTTTTCTTCCATCCTTCTATCCTTAACCTTTCAATTTTTATTTCAGACTTATCTTTAATTCTTTCTTAGTAATTGAAATCCTTCCTTCACTTCTTCAATTGAGCCGGCATTTAATTGTCCTGCAAGCTCTTTTGTGGACTCGTTTTTATTCAATCCTGCTTTAAGTCCCTTTAAAGTTGCCTGCTGCACATTTGCTGCAGAAAGTGATTCAGCTGAAAGAGTTTTCAAATAAGCAGAATATTGTTCCTTATTAGATCTTGCCCCAATAATATTTGATAAATCCTGAATAAAACTAAGCTTCCAGGTTTCTTCTTTACTGAAGAACGCATTGTCTTGTATTAGTGAATTTAAAATTTCAACAGAAGAACCAGCCTCTGAACTTATCACTGCACTCCTGAACCAATCATTTTGCCCGTATTTCTTAATCACTTCCGCTAGAGCTGAAACAACCTTTTTTCCTTTAAAATCTCCCAGACTAAGTGCAGCCTGCAAAGCAACACGCTTTGATGGATCATTAATCATAGAAATTAACTGTTTACTGGTTTTAGGATATCTTTCTGCAAGTATAATGCCATTTTCACGTACACCGGGTTCAGAATCACGTAATGATTGTTTGATGACTTTTTCAGTCAGTGCATTCAAACCTTCAAGTACATAAAGTGCATGTAGTCTAGTTCTTGGATCGGGGCTGTTTGAAAACAATGATACCACTGCAGGCACAACCATTTTATCCTGACGTTCGAGGAGTAAACGCTGGGCCTGACTACGATACCAAGCATTTTTATGAGACAGATAATCCACCAATTGAAGACTTGAAGCATTTTTAAGGTCAACTTTCACACCCTGATAAGTGCCGTTTTCAGGTAATAAACGATAAATTCTACCCATATCACTGCCTGCCATAAAATCCATTTCAGCTTTAAGATCATCGGGAATTGAAACCGGGGTTTCGATATGCTGTCTGTAATAATCTAGAATATATAAATAGCCGTCAGGACCTACAGAAAAGGTTACCGGACGGAACCAAGTATCAGTTGAGTAAATAAATTCTCTATTTTTTTCGGATTCAGCACGTTTTGCAACAAAGACCGGACTAGTTTCACTCGGACTTAAAATATCTCTATGGACTAGACTTCCGGATACATCAGTTGTAAAAATATTACCATAAAATTCCTGTGGAAGAGCATCTCCATTATAAATAGTACCGCCGGCAGCACCTGTAAAGTGATCTTCTGCCCATTCAATCCGTTTTAGATTAGCTTCTTTGAATATCCTGTTTCTGCGGGCACTTCTTTCTGCTCTCCAATAGGCAGGTGGTATTTCCTGAAACATGATTTCCTCATGATCAGTAATAGTCACATTGAATTTACTGCTTGGCATAAAAGGATGCCTGTGGGTATATCTCCACGGAATAACAGCTTGCTGTAAGTGTATAGAGTTTTCGGTAAAGAAACGATGTCCCCAGTCGTCAATTGTTTGTCCGTACTGCCCCGGACCGGTCTCCAGTTCAAATAAATTACGATCTAATCTGAAACGAAAATCTGCTCCCCTAACTTCAACTGGTGTAGTATCTGTAGACTTACTGAAAATAACCTTGCCACTTTGGCCCCGATTATTTGCATAAATCCAGTTATCGATACCAAATTTGAGACTGGTAACCTGAGCTTCCGAATTATTTTGGAAGAATCCGGAAAACAAAATTTCCCTGATGTCTGATTTCCCATCGCCATTGGTATCTTTCAGGTAAAGAATATTGGGAGCCGCGGTCACAATAAGTCCGCCTTTCCATGGTAGCATACTGGTCGCTTCAGTCACATTTTCGGCAAATATGATTGATTGATCGATTTTACCATCGCCGTCTATATCTTTCAATATTCTGATACGACCATGCCCCTTTCCGGGCTCAACCTCATATGGATAGTCAGGCATTTCAATTACATAGGCATTTCCCTGTTCATCAAATTCGAGGGCTACAGGATCAAAAACATGAGGTTCTGATGCAAATAATGACACTTTATACCCTTTAGCAATATTAATTGTTTTCATGGATTCCTCTGGGCTCAATGGCCCGGGATAACGCTGAGCCATGCTATTTCCTGCTAATAAAATAAACGGTAATAATAATATGACCGAAAGGCCATTGAAATTCGTCTTCATTCCCTGCTTGATTATTTATGAACTGGTAAGTTTTAAATCTTTTTTCCTGATCTGATTGAGCATTGCTATTAATGAAATTATATATGCTTTATACTGCTTTCAATCTCAGAATAATATTTCCTTATACAAGAGTACGTATTAATTAAAAAAATCGCTGATGGTACCGATAAATTTACATTACGGTAATGTACCCGAAAAATAGATAAAAATATTAATATCCAAATTT
>JBDNGV010000384.1:0-8253 GCA_041689125.1 Daejeonella sp. | reverse complement strand
GTATCAGGTTTTTCGGCAGGTGGCGGAGCTATTGCAGGCAAATTGAAACTCAACTTAGTTGAAGTATTCTGAATAGAATTCCCGCTGCAGTCTTTTATACCGGTAATACTTAGTAAATAGTTTTTTCCAGCCGAAAATTTCTCGGTAAATGTGATCTTAAGTTGTTTAAACTCTATGTCGGGAATAATAGTTTTAATATTTCCTGAGGCAGGAGCCAGATTAAAATAGTTATTAAGGATTGTGGATTTATCTAAATGTCTATTAAAATAAACAAGAAGTGTAGTATCTGATAACCGCTTAATACTATCCGGTTTCAGTGTTATAAGATCGTAATTCATTACATAATTAGAATTCTTCCTCCCGGGAGTTCCTCCGGACGAATCTAATGAAGAAGTCCAGTTGAATGAGCCTTCACAAACAGATTTCGGGTCGATTCGTTCTAGACTCCAACCACCTTGCCTTTTTTCAGTGCTGCGATACCATTGATCGGAATAGCTTAGGGAATCGATTAATTTGTTTTGTGCATTTTTTAGTTTAATCACATCACCGCCATTGTTTAAAGTCGGCCAAGGTGAAATTCCCAAAACTTTGCCGAATTTTTGAAATTCAGATGTATCTGTTTTTGCACAAAGAATCAAAAAGGACCCAGGTGCTATACTAACATCTCCAAATGCTGCGGTACTTGAAGGATCGCTAAATTTCCAGTTATTTAAAGAAATTGTTTTATCACTTGTATTAATTAACTCTACATATTCAACCGATGGAAGATCTATTTGCGGTGAAGGATCGGGGAATATTTCATTAATTATAATGTCCCGAAAATTGCCAAAATATGGTTTTATATAATTGAATAAATAGGAGTTATTGATTTTTATTTTGTTGCCATTTCTATCAAAGACATTTATAACGGTCAGTGTAAAATTGCCGCTATTTAAACCTTTTGAAAGGCGAATCTTGTATTTCTGTGGATCAGTTTCTGTAACTATTTGTGCTATATACCCTTGGAAATTACTAATACTGAAATTCATTTTATCCTTAACAGTTACACTATCCATTGCTTCGCTGAAACTTACTTCCAGGGTAGTAGAATCAAGAACTGAGACCATGGTTAATATTGGAGCAATGGTATCAGTATTCAATGTTCCAATCTTGAAATCATCAAAAAAATGTTTTTGAAAAAATGAAGAGGTTGATTGTTGTATAAGAATACCGAAAGATGAAGTATTGGTGTGGCTGATGTCAACAAATGTGCCTTCATTGACCATTATTGAATTAGTCCCAACCACTTCCCTTTCCAATGAAAATAGGCCGAGATGATTCCGACTTACACGAATCCTGGCTGTATTATTACTTGAGCCAACCGAGCCATTAATACCATCAATGATACGTGTACTGCTGCCAATTAAACCTGATCTTTTGTATAGACTGATCTCATCTTCAGTATTTCCAATCCTTACAAAATATCCATTGATCTGGGCGCTCTGTAGGTCAGTTTTATCAGAGACCAGATACACATCAGCATAGTTTAAGCCTGATGTACTGAATTGCAGGTTAACCCAAAACTCCCAGTAGCAGCCAAGAGCAAGATTATTGGAAGTACTCAAATAAAAATTTCCTGGTGCTTTATTAGATTCAGACCGCAGTCGATTGTTTATAATTTTAAAATCTCCACTCGAATTGCTACCATTCCATTCTGGATTTAGATTGAAATTACCATCAGAAAAATCATCAATAATCTGAGTAAAGCCTGGATTGCAGCAAAAAATTAGAAGAATAATAATAGTATTTTTCATTTCTGTATGATAGAACAGAATTAAGTTAATACTAGT
Organism: Daejeonella sp.; assembly: GCA_041689125.1. Classification (GTDB taxonomy): domain Bacteria; phylum Bacteroidota; class Bacteroidia; order Sphingobacteriales; family Sphingobacteriaceae; genus Daejeonella. The sequence goes on along the minus strand of JBDNGV010000384.1, from coordinate 6,424 downwards.
TGAAATTCACAGAAAATCGAATGAGTATTCGGTATGTAGGAATTGTATTAAAGGTAATTTTTGAGGTTTGGGATAATAATAGTAACAATTGACGTGATAAATAGCCTGGAATGCAAGTAGTCGGGTGAAAACCCAAACAATTTCCCATATTTGATTAATTATTCTTTGTTTAACTATTATATAAAAAATTAAAAAATGAAAGTCGCAGTAGTAGGCGCAACCGGCCTTGTGGGATCGGTGATGTTAAAGGTTTTAGCAGAGCGCAATTTCCCAGTTAGTGAATTGATTCCCGTAGCTTCGGCAAAGAGTGCAGGTAAACAGATCGAGTTCAAGGGAAAGAAGTATACTGTTGTCACCATGGATGATGCTATAGCAATGAAGCCTGATGTGGCCTTGTTTTCTGCCGGTGGTGGCACTTCTCTGGAAAATGCTCCTCGGTTCGCGGAAGCAGGAACAACAGTTATTGATAATTCATCAGCATGGCGGATGGATCCTTCAAAAAAACTTATCGTGCCTGAAGTGAATGCAGATCAATTAGGTGCTCAGGACAAAATTATCGCAAATCCTAACTGTTCTACTATACAAATGGTAGTGGTTTTAAAGCCATTGCATGATAAATATAAAATTAAACGCGTTGTAGTATCAACATATCAATCGGTTACCGGAACAGGGGTAAAAGCTGTTGATCAGATGATGAATGAGCGTAAAGGAATTGATGGGCCAATGGCTTACGCTTATCCGATAGATCTTAACGTAATTCCCCAAATCGATGTATTTCAGGAAAATGGGTATACAAAGGAAGAGATGAAGATGATCCTCGAAACCAAAAAGATAATGGGGGATGATTCAATTCGAGTAACCGCAACAACAGTTCGTATACCGGTTATGGGAGGACATTCAGAATCAGTAAATATTGAGTTCGATAATGAATTCGACTTAAAGGATGTTCGGTCTATTCTTGAAAAAGAAGCAGGGATAATCGTTGTTGATGATCCTGCCAATTTAAAATATCCAATGCCGATAGATGCTCATGAAAAAGATGAAGTTTTTGTAGGTAGAATTCGAAGAGATGAATCACAGGATAAAACCCTGAATCTTTGGATCGTAGCAGATAATCTTCGTAAGGGTGCTGCAACAAATGCAGTGCAGATTGCTGAATACCTGCTTGATAAAAAATTGATCTGATCCGGATCAGATTTCAAAAAAAAGGGCTTAGCAATATTGCTAGGCTTTTTTTTATGGTTGAATCTCAGCCGACTTTCATTTGGAAACTTAAAAAAAACTATTGGCTTGCGAGTTCTATTTGCCTTTCAAATGTGTTTTCAATTACTATACTCGCTGAGCCCAGGATGCCAGCACTATTCCCCAAAGTGGATGGAACAATTTTAGTGTTTTCCCTGATTCTGGTCATGCAATAGGTATTTATTGCATGTCTCATCGGAATGGTAATGTATTGCTTAGCTTCCGCAATTTTACCTCCAAGTATTATAATTTCTGGGTTAAACAATTGAATTAGGGTCGCAACTGCTTTTCCTAAATTCTCGCCAACCTGCGATAAAATGTTAATTGCATACTGGTCGCCTTTATTGGCAGCATCAATCACAATCTGAGGTTCAATCTGATCGATTTCCTCTTCAGAAAGTGTATTTAAAAGTGAGGTCTGTCCTGATTTTATTCCCTCCTTAGCCATTCGTGCCAAAGCGATACCCGATGCGACCGTTTCAAGGCATCCTCTTTTACCGCAATGGCAGAGTTCGCCATCTTTTACAAAAGGAATATGCCCAATTTCACCGGCAAAACCCGACATACCACTCTGCAACTTACCATCCATAATGATTCCGAGACCAATACCCCAATCCATTAATAAAACCAATGCATCCTTTTTGTTCAGCGCAAGTCCGAACCTACATTCTGCCAATGTAATGGTTTTAACGTCATTTTGAACGTATACAGGCTTATTAAATTTTTCCTCAAGAATATCCTTTAAGGCTTCAGAATCACCCAAACTTCCTTCCAGATAAGTGTAATTTTTGCCGGCATTTGAATCTACCAGTCCGGGCATTCCAATACCAATGCCCACCAGTCTATCGGTATCTATTAAGGAGGATTTAATTAATTTTTCTGAAAATTCATGAAGATGCTTGATTGCGCTTTTGTCTTTTGTTAATCTGAGAGGAAAGCTTTTTATGCCTGTAATATTATTATTATTATTGTCCAGAATAGCCATCTCCGTTTTAAACCGATTCATTTCTATACAAAGAACATAGAATGAATTATTCTTGAGTGAATATAGTTCGGGCTTTCTTCCGCCAATTGATTTTCCTTTTCCTTTTTTTTCAATAATTCCATCTGACAAAAGTTCGTTAATAAGGATAATTGTTGTTGGAGAACTTATGTTCAATATCCTGCAGATATCCGAATTTGATTTTGCTCCCTCTGCGTGCAGTAATTTGACTAGTCTAACTTTATGTAAATATTTTTTTCTTTCAATATTGGACAGTGAGTTTAAATAACACTTTTCAACGAGGATTGATTTCATTATCAGCAATTAGATTGATTAAACATAATTACTATTAATAATTGTAAATTCAAAAAAGTCACATTTTAATGGCAAAGATTGCAGAAGCTGGCAAAAATTTTTCGATTCTTCAATTTGCCATGGAACCAATTGACTCATAATTGAGATCGTATTAAATTTAAATATGTAAACCGAGTTTATAAAACTCGGGGTAATTATGCTATTTTACCATAAAAAGCAAAGAAAATTGCCATCTATTAAGCATTTATAGATTTCCATTATACAATTTCTTTTTTTTAGATAACAATTCAGTCAATTGATTTTTTATTTGTAAAATATTCAATAATAATAAGTTATAGGTGATTGTAAACTTATATTATATTTTTTGAGCTTCAGAATCATCAGCTATTTTTATAATAATTTCCAAATTTTCTTTATATTTATTTTGTATACTTTAAATTATGCAGAAAAGAGAACAGATTTGCGATTTTGAACTTATAACACGTATTAAGGAGGGTGATGAAGCTGCATTTCGTATAGTTTTCGATTCCTATTCCAGTAAACTCTATTATTTTAGTTTAAAGTTCCTGAAAGATAAAGAGCCTTGTCAGGAAGTTGTTCAGGAAGTTTTCTTAAGTCTTTGGCTAAATCGTGAAAAGCTTGATTCCCAATATCCGATCGCTCCCTATTTATATACAATCACACGCAGGTTGACCTTAAATGTTCTACGACAAGTTGCGAATTCGCAAAGTGCTTTAGAAAAAATGTGGCTTAATCTCCAAATTAGCAGTAATGAAACTGAGGAGCATGTTTATCTTGAAGATCTCGAGCGATTTACTGAACAGATTTTAGCAAGTCTTCCTAAGCAGCAACAATTGGTATATAGAATGAGCAGGCAACAGGAACTCAGTTATGATGAAATTGCTGAAGAACTTAATATATCCCGAAATACTGTAAAAAATCATTTGGTTTCAGCGCTGAAGACCCTTAGGACCCAATTGCAAAAAGCATTTTCTATCCTTTATTAATAGGAATCCCCGTTTTTGAATTTTCTTAAAAAAAAGAATTAGTTAGACTAGTCCGATACTGTGTTTGGGGTGTATTACCGATAAACTATTCTGTGTTTTAGAAAAGCGATAATGAATCAAAATAAATTAGAGCAACTTATGAATCTTTTTGCTGAAGGGAAAATCAGCAAATATGAATTTGATCAATTGTTTGATTATCTAAGATTAGAGAATGATGATAGCATCAATTTTGCGATCGATCAGGAGCTTGGAAAAATGAAGAAATGTGCTTCTTTGACCGCTGATGACAAGGATACAATTTTTCAAAATATTGTATCAAATGGTAAATTTGGACAAGAATCGGGTTCAGACTATTCCGGCAATCATGTGATCAGAGCATGGTATCAGGTTGGCGTAGCCGCCATATTACTTGCGTTTCTTTCTATTGGCCTCTACTTTTATACTAATAGAACTATAAATACACAAGTTGCAATTTCCAAATCAGAAGCAATAAAGAAAAAGGCGATAATCAAACCCGGAGGTGATAAGGCTATTTTGACACTTTCTGATGGTTCAAAAATTATTTTGGAGGATGCAAAGAAAGGTTTATTAGCGAACCAGGCTGGTGTAAGCATACAAAAAACAGCAGATGGCGAGATTCTATATTCATTTGCTAAAAATGAAAGTTCAGCATCCGAAAAATTGCCACAAGCTGTGATTTACAATAAAATCGAAACCCCTTTTGGAGGGAAGTATCAGATTAATTTACCTGACGGAAGTAAAGTTTGGCTGAATTCAGCTTCAACCTTACGTTTTCCTGCTTTGTTTTCAGGAAATACACGTGAAGTTGAATTGAATGGTGAAGCCTTTTTTGATGTAGCCAAAAATCCAAAGAAGCCATTTAAGGTGATCACCAAGGATCAGATTGTAGAAGTTTTGGGCACCCAGTTTAATATTAATTCCTATTCAGACGAAGAAACCTTTAAAACAACATTAATTGAAGGGTCAGTAAAGATTATTTACAAGGATAAAGTTGTTATGTTAGGTCCGGGGCAACAATTTCAACCCGACATGAAATCTGCCAAAGTCACAGAAGCGGATACCGACGAAGTGATGGCTTGGAAAAACGGATATTTTTTATTTAAGGATGAAGATATTCAGAGTATCATGAGAAAAGTATCTAGATGGTACAACGTTGAAGTTACCTATTCTGGTAATATACCTGATGTAGGTTTTGGCGGAAATATTTCCAGATCAAAAGATATTAATGAAGTGTTAAATGTACTTCAGTTAACAAATGCAGTTCATTTTAAAATAGAAGGAAGGAGGATTACTGTTATGCAGTGAAATAGACTATGAAATGCTAATGGTAAACCCACAAAAAAAAGCCAGGAGCGGTTGCAACGCCCCTGACCATATTCGGGTTACCAATTTAAATGTTGTGAACAAGTATTAACTAAACCCAAACAAGCAAAGATATGAAATTCTATTCATTAACCATATGTAGGCCATCCGATTACATAATAAAACTCTTGTTGATGATAAAACTAACTTTTGTTTTATTGATCACAGCCCTGCTTCAAATAAGTAGTGCTGCATCTTTTTCTCAAACGGTGAGCTTAAAATTTAAGAATGCCAAACTTGAGACTGTCTTGAAAGAGATTGGCACCCAGACAGGATATGATTTGGTGTATATCACCCCATTGATTAACGAAGCCAAACCGGTGAGTATCAATGTTAACAATGCATCCTTAAGGGAGGTACTTGAAAAATCTTTTTCAAATCAAACCCTTACCTATACCATAAGTAATAACACGATTATTGTACAGCAAAGATCATCGGCGTTATTGCCAGCTTCGCTAATCGATATCAAGAAACTTTCAGAAAAGGCACCTCCGACAGAAGTGAAAGGACAGGTTTCCGACTCAAAGGGAGAATCATTGATTGGTGTGAGTGTTAAAGTGAAAGGAACTGCCGTCGGTGTAAGTACTGATGCAAATGGTCGTTACACAATTAATGTTCCTGATGGTTCAAGTGTTTTGGTATTTACCTACATAGGTTATATTACCAAAGAAGTATCTATGTCAGGCCGCACAAGCCTTGATGTTACCTTAGAGCAAAGTTCTGAGTCACTTCAGGAAGTGGTGGTAGTAGGTTACGGTACACAAAAGAAGAGCGATTTAACCGGAGCGGTTGTTTCTGTAACTGCAAAAGATATTAAGGATCAGGCATTCTCTAATATTAACCAGGCTTTGCAAGGTAAAGTTGCCGGGGTATCTTTCACTAGCACATCAGGAGATCCGGGTGAGAATGTAAACGTTCGTATCAGAGGATTGAATACATTTGGAGGATCAGGACCGCTTTATGTAGTGGATGGAATGCCAATGGAGGCAAAAGATATCAACACTATCAACCCTAATGATGTTGAATCTACTACCGTCTTAAAAGATGGATCTGCGGCAGCAATTTATGGAGCCAGATCTGCAAATGGTGTGATTTTAATAACTACTAAAAGTGGTGGAGATCGTGCACCTTCAATCAGCTTTAACTCTTACTACGGTATTCAATCCTTCAATAAATTCATGCCTTTGTTGAATTCTCAGCAAATGGCAGATGTGATCAATGAGGCGCACGTAAATGGTAACTTCTTTCCTCTACAACCTGCAATGAATGATCCTGTGAATTTACAGACGAATACTGACTGGCAAGATGCATCAATAAATCCTGCTCCCATACAGGATCACTCACTTACAGTTACGGGAGGCACTAAGGATGCTAGTTATTCTATTTCTGGTGGTATTTTTGATCAGGAAAGTATATTGGCATTCCGTACTTATAAGCGCTATTATGCACGGGTAAAAACTGAGTTTAAGATCGGAAAGTTAACTATCGGGCAATC
>JBDNGV010000383.1:0-2756 GCA_041689125.1 Daejeonella sp. | reverse complement strand
TCCATTCACGTTTTGCACCTAGAATCATTCTTTTTGATCTTCTGACCTCTTTGTAATTATTCTCTAGCAAGAAATCTATTCCAGCCTGGTTTTTAATAGGAAGCTTCGTTGTATTTTTTACCCGCAAACGTAATTTCATCAATTCTTTTCCTGCTTCAGGTAGGTCGGCCATAATATAACGGTCGAAAAAGCTGGGGAAGTAAACACCCCTGACTTTCCCGTCTTTTAGGTAGAGTAATGATGATTTTAAATGATCTCTAAAGATGACTTCTCTGGTTTCACCGGATGTTATTTTGTCTAATTCCATTACTTCAGCTTTGAATTTTTCTTCAAATGGAATAACTCTGGAGGCGTCTTTTAGATTTAGATTGATAAGATTGCCCTCAAGATGTACATATTCGGTTTCAATTTTAAAACCTGCTTTTATATAGATCGGGTATCCCATATCGGTTGCATCCAAATATATTGTTTTAAAGATCCCTTGATCTGCACGCCTTATTAAAGAATTGGTAAGTAATTTTCCAATACCCTGATTACGGTATTCAGGATGAACAATTAAATGTGACAGCCATGCAGTATCCTGATGTTTTATTATGGTTCCAACAGCGATAATTCTATTAGCATCGCTGATTTTTATCGGATCACAGAAAGATGAAGAGCTATAATAATCAAAGTAGGGTCTTATATCACTCCAATCTGCAGGTTGCAGCAGATTTAATTGATTAATGTCTTCATTTTGAAAGTCTTTTATTATCATTTAAAACTATTTTAAGGACTTTGCTTATGATTTAAATTTTAGTTTGGCAAAAAAATCCCAGAGCACTATCCCGGCTGAAACTACAATATTAAATGAATGTTTGGTTCCAAATTGAGGGATTTCTAAACAGGTATCAATTTGTTTCATTGCTTCTTCACTTACTCCATTTACCTCATTTCCAAAGATTAGAGCATACTTTTCTGTGTTTTTAGGTTGAAAATCATTGAGCATGACGCTATTTTTTGCTTGTTCGATGGCTATGATGGTGTATCGGGCTACTTTTAATTCCCTAATCAATTCACTGATATCTGCAGAATAAACCCACTCGATAGATTGGGTAGCTCCAAGCGCAGTTTTTTCTATATCACGATGAGGTGGTTGTGCCGTGATCCCACATAAATATATTTTTTCAATTGCAAATCCATCGGAAGTGCGAAATACAGAACCAACGTTATGCATGCTGCGAACATTGTCCAAAATCACGATAATGGGTAATTTATCCTGTTTTTTAAAGTCTTCAACATCTACGCGCCCGAGTTCTTCTGTTCTTAATTTCCGCATATCTTCTAAAAATAACATCTTCGACTTGAATCTGCATTATTTCTCAAAATTATTAAAGATTTTGGCTTAATTTCATCATTTGGAATGCTCGAGCATTTTTATCGCTTTTTGAATCAGACATGTTATTAATCCAATCTCCAGTATTATTTCATCACCAGAATCAGGAAGTGTATCTTTTTACGTTGAAAAACAGTAACGGTGTTGAAGTCAGTATTAGCAATCTTGGGGCCATTATCCGCTCATTCATCGTACCAGACAGAACAGGGAAACCCATAGATATCGTGTTGGGGTTCGATCAAATGGAGCATTACGCCGATCAGACATACCTTGAATCAAATTCTTATCTCGGCGCCATTGTAGGTAGATATGCCAATAGGATCAGCAATTCTATTTTTGAACTTGATTCTGAACTGTACAAACTATCCTCAAATCATCCACCGCATCAGCTGCATGGAGGTCATGAAGGTTTTGACAGAAAAGTCTGGAAGCTTGAAAGTATTTCGAACGTTCCGAACGCTAAACTTGTTCTTAGCTATCTTAGTGAGGATGGGGAAGAAGGTTTTCCTGGAAATTTGAGGGTTAAGCTTTCTTTTGAGCTTAAGGAAAGCAATGAACTTATCATGCAGAAAGAGGCTAGTACCGACAAATCCACACCCATTAATTTAACTCACCATGGTTATTTTAACTTGAACGGTTCAGGAACTATAGAAGATCACTTTGTAGAAATACCTGCCTCTTTTTATTTGGGACAACATGATGATTTAGTCCCAAACGGAGAAATTCTTACTGTAAATGATACTTTATATGATTTCAGAAGTGTAAAACAGATCAGCAGAGTTTGGGATCCCAAAAATGGATATGATCAATCTTTCATATTGGACAAGGAGTATAGGGAATGGGGAAAGGCGGCAATGGCATATTCAGAAAGAAGTGGTATAAAGCTGGAGGTTTATACTGATGAACCTACTGTTCAGTTTTATACCGGCCAACATTTAAATAATACGGGAGTAAAGGGTGGGGCTGCCTATTCTGCTTATTGCGGTCTCTGCTTTGAGACCCAGCATCATACTAATGCAGTCAATATTCCGGAATTCCCCTCAACTATTTTACGTCCCGGCGAATTGTACAAGAGTAGAACAAGCTATACCGTTTCCAATGTTTAAGAGGAAGCAATATTCATCACATTTTTAAATTCCCTTTTTCTGTTTAAGTTATTGATATAAAAGTAGCCACAAGCAGTTAGCAAACAGATACCCATAACAAAGGTCCAGAACAATTTATATCCTCCGTATTGGATCAGAAATGAACCATAAATCGGACCTATAATTTGCGCCACAGACCAAGCAATGGAATATAAGGCTGCGTATTCTCCGCGGTTTCTTTCATTTGAACGGCTCATCCAAAAGGTGTTCATGAAAGGCATGGAAATCATCTCTCC
>JBDNGV010000382.1:0-2188 GCA_041689125.1 Daejeonella sp. | reverse complement strand
CGGCAACATGGTTAAGGTTTTCAGAATTTCTCTGCGCTTCATTTGTTGAGTAAAATAAATCTTTAAAGAATCTGCTCCGAATTATTTACTAAGGTCGGGAAGAGGGTTTACAATACCATTTAGGTCATAAACAATCTTTCCACCAAAAATGGTCATTTCACATTCAAGCTTTTCATCACTATCCATTTTATAGCCCTGCATATCATAAAACCCAAATTTCCCCTTTCTCATTCCAAGAATAGCTACATCTGCAATAGCACCTTCAGTAAGATGGCCTAACTGAGGACGATTAATTGCCTTAGCAGGAGCCCAGGTACTTGCATTAATTACTGCAGGAAGATCCATTCCCATTTTCAGGAATTTAGACATCACCAATAACATATCTTTCATCGAGCCTTTCATACTGCTGATGTGCAGATCTGTGCTGATTGTATTTGGATGAAATCCGGCTTTTGCAGCAGGAATAGCTTGTGAATACCTAAAGCTTGAGCCTCCATAACCCACGTCAAAAATGACTCCTCTTTTCTGGGCGGCCATTACAAAGGGTTTTAGCTGCTGCCTTGCCGTATCTACAATGGCCTCCTTTGTGTCAAGAAGTTCACCAAAAGTATGAGTAAATATATCACCGGGGCGAAGTCGCTCCATCAACAAAGAATACAAAGAAAGGCGAGGTTTAGTCCCTCCGAAATCAATCATAACCGGCATATTTGCTAATTTACCTGCTGCCACTCCTCGATCCACATTCGTAAAATCAGGACTTGTAAAATGGGCGACTTTGATACCTACAATAAACTCCTTATTAGCTAAAGCTGTTTTTGCAGCTATTTGAGCATCCATATCAGTTGTATTCTGCTCAATAACACCACCTCTCATGCCATTACCAACGATATTAAGGAATGCCAATACCCGTGTTTGAGAATTATCAATAATATTGGTTTTAAAAGTCTGGAAATCTCTCCAACCTGAGCCTCCCGCATCTACAACGGTGGTTACACCAACGCGCTGATAAAATCCATCAGGCATAATACTGTTAAATCCATTGCTATACATGTGGTTAGGCTCTGTACCTGCAAAAACATGACCGTGAATGTCAATCAGACCGGGAGTAACATACATCCCCGAAGCATTAACTACACTAGTAGACATAGAAGCATCAATACTAACAGCTACTTTTGCAATTTTACCATTGGCAATAGCAACATCCATCAACTGATTAATATTGTTTTTAGGATCTATAACATGCCCACCCTTGATGATAATATTATAAGGTTTTGACTGGGCTAATATTATACATGGCAATAGTATAGCGATTAAAAAAATACTGAACTTCTTCATTTGATGTGTTGTTTCTGCTTATTAAAATATTAACGTTTGTAACAAAAATTTGATAATCATTTCCTTTAAAAAGGCAAGATTAAGGGGCTAAAACGGAAGAAATTAGTCTAATCGCTTTCCTTTTTCATCCCATCCTTTAGAGCAAAAGTGCGATTCCACAGGACTGGAGTAACGTACGCGTGACAATTCAGGTGTTTCAAGCTTTTTATAACCTAATATACGTGATTCAAGTTCAAAATCTAAGATTCCACTGGTAAGCATGGTACGCTCTACCGGGTAAGGTGCTTTTCCTGTTTGAAAAAGTATTTCCATGTTTTTCACTAGACATCCAAAATGATGATGCGGCGGCCCTTGCATTCGCATTAATGTTGAGAAAGGTTTAGCCTGACCTTCAACATCAACAGCTACCGTGAAATCAGAAACTAGTCCGGTCAAAAGGAATGCCGCCGCCTTTAAGCCATCATTATAATCGATCACGAAAACAGTAGGCTTTGGTACTAATTCTTTAAGAATTCCCGGTTTCCTGGTATCACTTCTTGATAAAGCTTCGTTAAGCAATCTATTTGCCCAGTCATTCCTTTCAAGAAAATCCCAGCAGTCCTGGCCTTCCATGCATTGAACTGAACGCACACCGGTTTCTCCGCCTTTCCTTCGTTCAACCACACATTGCAAAGCTTCCAGAACATGAAATCCATATATATCAAGTCCACTATATGATATGGCAACCGCATGCTTTTGGGCTATTCCGTATGGAGTATCAACTGCAGGGATACGCCAAGCCACCGGAGCAGAAGAGCCGGCAAGCATTGGAAATTTCAATTCTTTTGAAATTTCAACCATTCGTTTAGCCTGT
>JBDNGV010000381.1:0-3549 GCA_041689125.1 Daejeonella sp. | reverse complement strand
CCTGAAAGATGGGCTTATACCGTGTTTTCTGAGAAGACTCCTCCTGCTTCATTAGAAAAATTCAGCTTGCCTTACTCAGAAAAACAAAGAAAATATTTATGGCTAGCCTATTACAGGCAGAAGGAATACTTTAGGCTTAATAAAAAATATTCATCAAGCCTCAAAGAATTGAATGTTCCTGAATCAAATATTTTAATCGATGGCAAAAACAACTCATTAATAGTGGAAGCTACTTCAAGGCAATTTCTTGTCACTATAAAGGAAGATGGCAGCGCAAAAAGTATCAGTGTTGATCATGACGGATTGATTTTTTATTAATACCTAAGTTTAAGAATATGATTAATATAAGAATATCTGTGGCAGCAATGGTATTGGTTTGCCTATCCATTAGCCCCTCTTTTGCCCAAAAGACTGAACTAGTAATACTACCTACTATCCACGCAGGACACAAAAAAAATGTCAATTACAATTTTGAGCATGTAAGAACCATCATAAAAAACTTTAAACCTGACATCATCGCTCTAGAGATTCGCGCTGAGGATCTTGACCAAGATACAAGCTATCTTCATAAATTTTATAATCCTGAAATGGTCATGTTTAGGAATGAATTTCCTGAGGCGAAAAAAGCAGGTATTGACTTTATGGGTTCGGATGTTGCAGGCAAACCACTCCCCGAAAATTTTCTGAAGGATACAATTGTTGAGTTCGGGAAATTCAGGTTAATGAACCAGAAATTAATGCGCGATCCTACCATCGTAAAGGCACGGGTAGAAAAAGGCCTGCCCGATCTTATTAGCAAAAGGGGCAAAATGACGAGTAGTTTAGGTGCAAACCAATTAATGGATGGGAAATATGATGCCTTTACCGAAGAATTCACAATCGAACAAACAAAAATATTGCGAAATACCCCTTACCAATATTATGATGATTTTCAGGTTATGAGGGATCAGCGAATTGCTGATAATATCAAATCAATCGCGCTTAAGAATAAAGGTAAACGAATCATCGTACTAACTGGAGCCAATCACCGGAACAGGGCGGTAACATTACTCGCTAAAATGAGATCTGTAAATCTGCTTAATCAGGTTCAGGATAATTGATTCAGTTTAATCTTCTTTTGTTCTTTTAATTCATTCTTTATTTTATTGATCAAACACAAAAAACTGTTTAATGGTTAAAATCCTTAATTTTGATTGGGGTAACCATGAATAAATTTCTTTCTTTCTTATTTATTTTCCTATTCTACTTAACTGCGAATGCGCAGAAGGTTGGACTTGTTTTTAGTGGTGGTGGTGCCAAAGGATTAGCACATATCGGAGTACTAAAGGCACTTGAAGAAAACAATATTCCCATTGACTACATTGTAGGTACTTCTATGGGCGGGATTGTTGGAGGGATGTATGCATCAGGATATAGTCCCGAAGAGATAGAAACCATAGCCCTCAGCCCTAACTTTCAAAGCTGGGTAAATGGCCAATACAAGAATGAATACCGATATTTCTATAATAAAAAGGCCGAAAATCCATCCTTTATAACTGCCAAATTGCAGGTAGATACAGGTTTTAATGTCAAATTACGTTCAAACCTGATCAATGATATCCCATTGAACTTTGCATTGCTCGAGCTTTATGGACAGGCCTCAGCAATTGCAAAAGACGATTTTAATCGTCTCTTTGTGCCTTTCAGATGTGTAGTTGCTGATGTATTTTCACAAGAAATGCTTCCTATTTCGAGCGGAAATCTGGCAGAGGCTATCCGGGGAACCTTTACTGTTCCACTTGTTTATCGTCCTATAAAAGTGAATGATAAATATGTATTTGATGGCGGTTTGTATAATAATTTTCCGGTAGATGTTTTGAAGAAGGATTTTAAACCTGATTATATTATTGGAACCAATGTTTCATCGAAGACTTTTAATGATTATCCAAAGGAAAATGATGAAAAATTAATGAATCGATTTCTATTTTATATGTTCCTTTCAAAATCTGATTCAACTTCGATTGGTGAAAATGGGATGTATATTGAGCCTGATCTTAAGGATTATTCCACAACAAATTTTTCACCAGTAGCAGAGCTGATTAAAGAGGGTTATGAAGCGACTATGGCTAACATTCCTGCTATAAAAAAAGCAATTTCAAGAGAAATCAGCAAAGATGAACTGAATAAAAAAAGAGCAAACTTCAAGGGACAATTAGGATTTCTGGAGTTCAATAATATAATTGCAAGTGGTGTGAATTCCAAACAGAAGCATTATGTAGAGCGAGTTATTGAAAATACAATCGATGTATTTAGCAGCCTAGAAGAAGTCAAAAAAGGATATTACAAATTAGTCGCGGATGATAATTTTGAGACAGTCTATCCAAGAATAAAATATGAATCTGAAAAGGATTTATATAATTTCGAAGTTCAGGTTCAACCGGAAAAAAATTTTAAAGTAGATTTCGGAGGGGCAATATCCACGAGGCCAATTAGTAATGCATACATAGGATTACAGTATAATTACTTGAGAAAGAAGTCTTATACCTTTTCAGCTAATTTCTATGCAGGGGGATTTTATGAATCTGCTCAAACAACTGCAAGAGTAGACTTCCCAAGTAAACTCCCAATATATTTAGAAGCCGAGCTCACCTATAATCACTGGAATTATTTTAACAAAAGCGAGATTTTTCTTCAGAATATAAAACCCGCTTACATTGAACAATCCGATGGCAGAATTGTACTGAAAATGGGTCTTCCATTTACCAAAAATGGAAAAGTGGAAGCACAAACAGGATTTATAAACTTTGATGATCAGTACAGCCCGAATCAGCTATTCACCTTCGGAGACATCATGGATTTCAATAGTTTCAATGGATTTATGGGTTCACTGAATTTTACCAGGAATTCATTGAATCGCCGTCAATATGCAAGCAGCGGATCATCCATTCAGGCAGGAATAAATTTTTATTCAGGAACTGAATCCTATAATCCAGGAAATATCTTTAGAAATGAACCCGGTTTTGCAGGAATACAAATTTCAAAAACCAATCGTCAATGGTATAAAGCGATGCTTAGCAGAGAATCGTATATTTTTAATTCAAAAAGCTATTCATTAGGATTATTGACAGAAGTGGTATTTAGTAATAGACCGCTTTTTAGCACATATAAGGCCACCTTATTGAGTGCACCTGCATTTAATCCACTACAGGATTCCAAATCCTCATATATTGAAAATTTCAGAGCGAATACTTATGGTGCATTTGGCATAAAAAACGTTTTTCATTTATACAAAAAAATCGATTTCCGGGCTGAAGGATATGTTTTTCAACCATTTAGAGTATTTGAGTTAAATAAATTACAATCAGTTAGTTATGCTGGTATATTTACAGAAAGTTATTATGCAGCTACTGCGGGAATTGTTTACAATTCATTGATTGGACCAGTTAGTTTAAGTCTAAATCATTATACACAGGAGCAAAAACAGTATGGATTAATGTTTCATATAGGATATTTAATTTATAATAAACGAGCATTTGAATGAGATTTATCAAACTTGTACTTCCAGCACTT
>JBDNGV010000380.1:0-6750 GCA_041689125.1 Daejeonella sp. | reverse complement strand
TGATGCCAAGTTCACAAAGTAAAGCTAAAAGGGCTGATACAAATATTGGAACTATATAAACAAACATTTCTTAATATCTGATTTATTCTATAATATTACTTTGACCTAATATTTCCACAAGCCTCTGTTTTGTCTATAACTTAATAAATACACTAATAGTCTTGAAAGATTCATGAATTTATTTGGGCCAACAACTCTTAAAACAATACGCATGAAAAAATAAATAAGTAAAAGAATGCTAAAAAATATAGCTAGTGTCTTGACAATTTAATTATGAAACGTAATGTCTTGATAATTTTTTGTCTGCTTTTTTTCTGGTAAAACTCCAATTAATTTTTCTTTTTCCCTTATTGTTTTGAGCGCACCATATTTTAAGTTCCCTCTCAAGTTCTTTTTTACTCCCGATATTCCTATCTAAACACTCCTTATCCATTATATTGATTTCGATTTCCGCCATGCCTGCCTGGCCGGCAGACAGGTTTAGCCAGCTTGCACCTGCCTGCCGGCAGGCAGGTGTTTTGGTGTATATACAAACTGTATTTTTTTTAATAGTTTTTTTGTTTCCTTTTCTGTAAAAGTTTCATAAAATGATTTTTCAAAATGTGTATTCAAATTATCTAATACAATTCTGACTTTAGTTGCACCGCTATACCTTTCCTCAATGAGCCATTTCATAAACACAGCGAAGTCCTCACGTTTCCTACAATCGGTTACTTTTATATGATGCCTTCCTGCTTTTGGTTCAACTGCCGCAAAAATATTACAAGTGCCATTTCGCTTATACTCATAATCAACCTTAAGAACACCTCCGGGTTTTAATGGAATTGGTTTTCGTGCATCTTCTAACAACTGTTTACTTTTTTCGTCAAAACAAACTACAGGGAATAAAGGATCATAAGGTTCATTATACAAATCCAATACTTCATACATTCTTTTTCTGTATTCCGGTGTAATTTCCGCAATACACCACATTTTTTTTAACCAAGGTTTACATTCGTTTTTTTTAAAGTCAGACGGATTGTTTCTTTATTTATGGTTTCTAACCCCTTTTTGTGTTTCAAGTTTTTTTGAAGAAGCGA
The DNA here is from genome assembly GCA_041689125.1 of Daejeonella sp. Classification (GTDB taxonomy): domain Bacteria; phylum Bacteroidota; class Bacteroidia; order Sphingobacteriales; family Sphingobacteriaceae; genus Daejeonella. The sequence continues at coordinate 5,671 of JBDNGV010000380.1, read as the reverse complement.
TAGTGTCCACCTTGCCCTCCCTTCAGGCGCTTTTGTGCAAGCTACTGCTACAATTTCAGCCTTTTCCTTTTCACTATATTTAGGTGGCTGACCACTCCGCTCATCCGCCTTAATCGCTTCCTCAGCTCCAAACTCATTATATTTCTTTTTAATTCTCCAGGTTGTTACTCTACTGACATCCAGAAAACCTTCAATTTCTTCATGACTTTTTCCTTTATCCTGGGCCAGCAAAACATAGGCACGTTCAAATTCTTTGGCGTTTCTTTTTCCCGTTTTCGTTAATTTTTCAAGGAATTTCTTTTCCTTTTTTGTTAGTTCAATTTTTGTAGTTCTCATATATTTGTGATTGGTTGCACAAATATAATGTTTCAAGTTTAAATTGTCAAGACACTAGTAATTTGTATAATAGCATAAGAAAATTAAACTAATTCATAGGGCATATTTTCGATATACTTAAATCTATCGTGCCAAGGTTTTTTAAATGTTTGAGATTCTATTACATTATCTAAGAAATCAATTCCACTAATATTATTAATAAACTTTTCTGGAAAGGCAGAACTGTTTATAAAGAATACATTAATTCCATTCGAATCAACGGTTATAAAATCATAATTAAATCGCTGAAGTAAATTTCTCCAAGCCATTATAGATACACCGTAATATAATCTGGTTGAATGGGCTTTACTATAATTAAATGCCGGTGAATATGGAATAGTTATACTTTTATTAGGACCAAAGTTAGCATTATATTCTGCAACTAAAACTGAAGGACGAAAACCTTGATTCAAAAGAGATTCCACTAAATAATAATCGTTGCCATCAATATCAATAGAAAATACATCCGGATTGGAATGAATAGATTTTTCTAAAAGTTCATTGACGTTTTCTTTCGTAACAAACATATTCAAGGATTCAATACCTGAATTAAAATAACGATATATAATTCTAGATAATGATGAATTCATCTTACCTCCTTCAACCATAATACCACAATATTTTTTTACTAATGCTAAATATGCCGTATTATTTGCTAATCCATTTGATGAACCAATTTCAATAAAGTATCTATTTGGTTTAATGATGTTTGAAGTCAAAAAATCTATTATTCCATCTTCACCATTTTGACTAAAAGCAGAAAATTGCCAGGTTAAAGGATCGTTCTCATTGATTTTTCTAACGGATGCTCCTAAGGCTCCTTTGGAAAATGCCAAGTTAATTTCTTTTAGAAAAAAAGAAAATTTAAATAAAGTTTTAATTGTAGTTATCATAAATGTGAGTTAAACTTAATAATATATATTTTTTATAATTTCCATAAATTTCGATTTAATCTTAAACTTGAAAAATATACTAGCCCTCTAGAAAGGAGATAAAATTTATTTGGACCAAGTATAATAAGAGCAGATTTTAAAACTAAATTAACAAAAGTGATTTGACGATAAAATTTATTCCCCCCATGTAAAGCAGCTTTTATATATTCACTTCGCTTAAAATTCTTAGTTATCAAATGATTTTTTTTTGCAAAATTAGCAACAACGCCATCTGAATCGAATGGGTTAGTGCAATCTATAAAGTTATTCAATACACTTGCATATGCAAGGCGAAGAGTTGGAGAAATATAATCTCCATTAGACATATAGTCATAAGAATATCTAATAGTCTGGAGATGTTTATAGTCAAGATATTTTTTATTATGATTTTTCAAGTATTCTAAGCCCAATTCTAAATAATCTTCACGAAGAATACCTTTTTCATAAAATGATCTCTTATTAAGGTAGCCAGGATCATCAGTATCAAAATTGCTGAAATGAAAAAAAACTAATGGAAATGTATCGTTAACATACAATGAACCATCTTCTCTTTTTGTAATTTTTCTTTCCCAACTATTCCAAGCTGCTACATTATAGCCCAAATTAAAGCTAATCTTAATATCTTGAAACAAACAAGGCGCAATACTGACCCATTTTTGATCTGTAGAAAGTCCAAGCTGTGATTCCATAAAACATAAATCAATACATCTTTTGGACCACCATTTTAAAAATGCTACACTTTGATCTGATTTTCTAATAGCATAAAAACCTAAATTAAAAGAACCAAATCGCATCATTCCTGTATCACTTTCTGATATATCATCTGACTGTGGTGTAGTATAGTGAGGAGTGAGTATAATTGAATGACTATTTAAATCATTTAATATAGGCTGAATTGAATGGAAAAGGCAAGTATCTGGATCTAAAAAAATAACGTTTTTGAATTCTCTCAGTAAATTAATTGTTATAAATGGTTTAAGGCTAGTACTAAATTCTATAATATCATACTTAAATGCCAATTGATTATAATTCGGCACATTCATTTCCTCCATCCAATAGAGTTCTGCTTCAATATTGGATAGATCATTATCAACTTTTTTATCGAAAAGATAAATTTTCAGTCTTGTCCCATTATATTTAAGTACTGATTCGGCGAGCACTAATGCTTTAGGTAAATATGCTAAATTACATACAGTAAAAATCGCATAATTTTGTTTTTCTACTAAATTGGTATTATTATCCACTACTTTTTATTGAAGGTATTAAGTATCCTAACTAAAAATTGAAAATATAAGTAAATACTTAACGACCGCATAATAGAATATGCAAAAGTAAAGTTTAACGTTTTGATTGATGTAAAAAATATCCTTATACTTCCTTTAAGGGTATCCTTTATCCGAATGGTGGAGTACTTTCTCATCATCCTCCATTTTCCGAAAATATTATATTGTAAATCTGCCTGTTCGGAAATATGGTCAAATCCTGGGGTATTAGAAACCTCGCCAATTTTCAGATTATTGTTATTCGTGTTTAAACAAAATTCATAATCAACGCAGTCTACAAAGTATGTCTGGTTATGCCAATTCATTTCTTTGAGCCGTTGCAGAAAAAATAAACTTCCGCTGCTTATTGAAAGTAGCACATCTTTAATAACTGGTTTGTTTTTATCATAACTAGCTTTGTCTGTAGCTTTAAAAATTAATGAACTGTATTGTGTTTCTAAATTTTTATTTTGAATATAGAACTTCTCTATAAATTCAAGTGTGGTTATATCAAATATAGTATCCTGATCAAAGAATATCATTGCAGGCAATCCGTTATAGTATGCTTGAGCACATATGGAAGCAATGCCAAATCCTAAGCCTACATTTTTACCAGATGTTATATAGACGCAATTAGATATAGTATTTACTGACTCTCTAAAGTAACTTTCAGAAGGTGAATTATCAAAAACGTAACACTCAAAACCATTATTTAAGGCAAGCAATATTCTATCCAATAAGGAAGGTTCTGCTTTAAATAAAACAAAACCCACTACTATTTTTCTTTTTTCTACCTTACAATTAATGCTGGACATTTAATCTCCTATTTGCAAAAAATGATAAAACCATGAAATCTCCAAGAACCCTTAAACTCCACACTACCGCTGCACCTATAAGTCCATAAAAATGAAGTGCGATATACAACATAGGTACATATAACATAAACTCGCTTAAATGTATCAATGAAGTAATTTTTACATTTCCGGATGCTTGAACAGCAGAATGAGGAACTTGAGCTAAACTGTTAAACAGCAACCCAACAGCAAGGATACAGGCAATGATCCAGGAGTGCTTAGCAAAATCATTCCCTAACCATAAAGCTAAACCCCAATATGAAGATATTATTATTCCAATACTTATAGCTCCCATTACTAATAGAATAATATTAAAACTCTTTTTATATAGTGGCTTAATCGCATTTGGATCATGCTTAAATAGATATGTAAACCTTGGAAATAAAGCGCCAGTTAATGCCGCCGGTATTACTAATAACCTTACAATAAAATCAAAAGGGACCGTGTAAAATGCAATTATTCCAGCTCCAAGCATGTATGAAATTATAAATCGATCAGCTGTTACCATCAAGGGACTTATAATATTTGACAAAGTCATCCAAGCCCCAAAAGATAGCAATTTTTTAGTTTTTTGCTTTTCAGCTAAATTCGCAATAAACAACTTTAAAATGGATATTTTTTTATGAACCACAAATATATGCGCTAACATAATAAAAAGCCTAGCCACCACTAAGCTCAATACCATGTACACTAAAGATTTATCCAGGTACATTACTGTCAGTGCAGGTAATCCAAAATTAGATACTCCAAGAATAATTCTTAAAATACTACTAGTTTTAAAATCCTCATAACCCTCAATTATACCTTTTAAACCAGATGTTATAGTAGTTATAGGAATTCCAATTGCCGCAATTAACAAACAGTTAATAGTATCTCCTTCTAAGGATTTGCTCACATTTAACCATTTCACTCCTAATTGATGAGATGCTGAAGCCAAAATTACCCCTCCTATAAGTCCAGTTACTAACATAAAAAGTAGACCTGTTTTTATTATGCTAGGAAGTTCTTTATCCTGCTTATGAGAGATACTACTTGAAACCTGGTGAGTTAATGCTCGCCCTATACCGAAATCAAAAACACTGAAGTACCCAATTAAAGACCAAACTAAAGTTAAAATACCAAAGGCTTCAATATTTACCTGCCTTATAAGATATGGAATGGTTACTAACCCCAATAGCATAGGAGATACTGAACCGATAAAACTCCAAATAGTATTGCGTTTTAATGACATTATTTTGCAGAAATGAAATATAGAAGCCTAATATGCCACAAGGATTTTCTTAATTAATAAATGTACTACAACTCCGATAAAGAATAAAATAGACCCCAATAAGCTGTAAGCTATCTTACTTCTAATTGTTCTTTCGAGTGGATATACCGGCTGATCTATCACCTGTATTAAAGGCGTTTCTTTCAACAAAGCCATTTTCGACATCTCCAGGTTTTTTACTAACTCACCTAAAATAACTTTATTGGTTTCTGCCGTAAATTGTGAACGCTGCATGGGGGCTGCACGCTGAACCTGACGTGTCATATTTAAATTGGGCGTAGCATCCGATACGGCTGCAGCAGTATATATAGCACCGTCCATAACTGCACGGACCGAATCGGTTTTCTGTTGTAAAATAGCAACGTTTTCTAAGGCTTTTTTGGTTTTGGTTTGTACATAAAAATCGTTGACATTTTTAACGATTTGTTCGTTAAATACTTTAGCAAAGGTTTCATCTTTTGCTTTTACCTCTACCTTTATAATACTTAGTTTTTTATCCGGTTTAGCTACTATGAGGTAGTTTGTATTAATATCGTGAACCATCGTACCCACAATACTATCTTGTATGCGAGTGAAGGGTTGTGGGTTGCGGTTAAATTGAATATCTGCCAGTTCTGGTTTTTTGGCCCAAGCCTGGCGCAATTGGTTAAAGTCAATATACTGATCAATGAGTAATTGCTTTTTCCCGTTCAGATCTATTTCACTTAATAGGGTTTTCTGGATCATTGTACGGGATTTGTAAAGTTCGATGATGTTATCGCCCTGAAAGATGCCTCCACCACCACCGCCTAAATCAATTCCAGCCATAGCGGCTATACCTGCGTACTGACCCAGGCCTCCGCCCCCACCATCACCGCTTTCAAATACGAAAGTTGTAGTAGCGGTATAAACAGGTTTTTGAAGTATGGCATACCAAAGCCCAATAGCCCCACCAAGGAGACCTGCTATCAGGATAATAATCCACCTTGATAAAAAATA
>JBDNGV010000379.1:0-12049 GCA_041689125.1 Daejeonella sp. | reverse complement strand
TGGCCGTTGAAACGATTAAAAGTAAAGGTCAGGCGATTTCTTATGATGAAGAAGAGGCTGTGATGATTGCCATTTTGCTTCACGATATTGGCCATGGACCCTTTTCTCATGCACTGGAGCACACAATTGTAGATGGAGTATCCCATGAGCATATTACAGCGCTTTTGATGAATAATCTGAATCGCGAGTTTGATGGTAAACTTACTATGGCTCTTGAAATATTCAATAATCGTTATCCAAAAACATTTTTACATCAGCTGGTTTCCGGACAACTGGATATTGACCGCCTAGACTACCTGAACCGTGATAGTTTTTTTACCGGGGTTTCGGAAGGTGTGATCAGCTTTGATAGGATCATAAAAATGCTTGATGTAATTGATGATCAGTTAGTTGTTGAGGAAAAGGGTATTTATTCAATTGAAAAATTTTTGATTGCCCGTAGACTAATGTACTGGCAGGTATATCTTCACAAAACGGTAATTGCTGCTGAGCAAATGCTTGTAAAAATTCTTGAAAGGGCAAAAGAACTATCAATTGAAGGTAGAAATTTATTTGCCAGTCCCTGTTTTTCTTATTTTTTGAGGAATTCTGTGAGTCGAGAAGAATTTAAAAACGACCCCCGTAATTTGGAAAGATTCACCAAATTAGATGATAATGATATATTTACATCAATAAAGGTTTGGGTCGATGATGAGGATTTTATTCTTTCAACACTTTGTAAGCACCTCATCAGCCGGAATCTGTACAAGGTTGAGATCAGTAATGATCCTCCGCCTGTTGAATGGATTAATGAGCTAGCCGATAGAGTTACGGATGAATTCGAAATTTCTGAAGACGACACCTCTTATTTCGTATTTACTGATACAATAAAAAACAATGCCTACAATGTTGGCGACGGGAGTATTAACATTTTGATGAAAAATGGGTCTATACAGGATATAACCAAAGCATCAGACAATTCAAATTTGGAGGCTTTGGCTAAAACCGTACAGAAGTATATCCTTTGTTATGTGAAGGAAATAAGGGATGTCAATTGATAAATAAGCAAATAAGTTCAAAATTTGTTCGTTAACATATAAGCTATAAATTTGCCCGATGCAACTAACTGCACTTCAGATTGGAATTTTACTTAAAGGAACTGTAGAAGGTAATCCTGAGGTGACAGTAAATCAGCTTGCTAAAATAGAAGAAGCCAAGCAGGGATCTTTGTCTTTTCTTGCAAATTCTAAATATGAGCAATTTGTTTATGGCTCAGAGGCATCAATCATTATTGTAAATGAAGAATTTATACCTGCTCAGCCTATCAAGGCTACCTTGATCAGGGTAAAAAATGCATACAGCGCATTTTCGGTTTTATTAGAGAAATACGATGAGTTATTAAAATCGAACAAAACGGGTATAGAAGAACCTAGTTTTATTCATCCTACCGCCAAGCTAGGAAATGATGTTTATGTTGCCGCCCTTGCGTATATTGGTCCGAATGTTAAAATCGGGGATAGCAGCAAAATCTATCCAAACGTCTATCTGGCAGATAATGTAATTGTTGGTAAGAATGTAACTTTGTATGCCGGTGTAAAGGTGTATTTTAATTGCATCATTGGTGATCATTCAATTATCCACTCTGGTGCGATTATTGGAAGTGATGGATTTGGCTTTGCAAACGGTGATGGAGGAACTTATCACAAAGTGAGCCAGATTGGTAATGTTATCATCGAAGAAAATGTAGAAATAGGATCAAATACAACCATCGACCGGGCAACCATGGGTTCAACTATTATCCGCAAAGGTGTTAAGTTAGATAACTTGATTCAGATTGCACATAATGTTGAAATTGGTTCTAATACGGTAATTGCGGCACAAACCGGAATATCTGGAAGCACTAAAATTGGTGAAAACTGCGTTATTGGCGGGCAGGTTGGGATGGTAGGACATATCAGTATTGCTAACGGAAGTAATATTGGTGCTAAAACAGCGGTAAATAATTCTATAAAGGAGGAGAATATGAGCTGGAACGGATTCCCAATGATGTCTTACAGGGATTCATTGAAATCTCAGGTAATTATTAAGCGTCTACCTGAGCTGGAGAAGCGAATTGAAGAACTTGAAAATATTATAAAAGACCGTATAAAGTAATCAGTATTCGGTTTCATGAATATCAATACGATGAATGTAAAACAAAGAACAATTAAATCTGAAATTTCTGTGACTGGAGTCGGCTTACACACCGGCAAGGTAGCAAAGATGACATTTAAGCCCGCTCCTGAAAATCATGGTTATAAATTTAAAAGAATTGACCTGCCAGGTACGCCGATTATTGATGCTGATGTTGATAATGTAACTGATACCTCAAGGGGAACTACATTAACTCAGAACGGTGCCAGTGTGAATACCGTTGAACATGTTTTGGCAAGCCTTGTAGGAACAGAAGTTGATAATATATTGATGGAGCTCGATGGACCCGAGATTCCAATTATGGATGGAAGCTCCATACAGTTTGTTGACGCACTTGAGAGTGTAGGATTTGTTAATCAGGAAGCCGATCGTGAATATTACAGTATCCCACATAATATTCATTATTCAGAGCCCGACCGTAAAGTAGAAATGGTTGCAATGCCTCTGGATGATTACCGTTTAACCTGTATGATCGATTATAATTCACCGGTTTTGGGAAGTCAGCATGCGGCAATAACAAGTCTTTCTGAATTTAAAAAAGAAATTGCATCCTGCCGCACATTTTGTTTTCTGCACGAACTTGAAATGTTGTTAAAACATGATTTGATCAAAGGCGGTGATTTGAATAATGCCATTGTTGTAGTAGATAAGCAAGTAAGTAAGGAAGAATTAAAAAGTCTGGCTAAACTTTTCAACCGTGATGATATTGATGTTGCAAGAGAGGGAATTCTAAATAATATTGAATTACGTTATCAGAATGAACCGGCTCGTCATAAGCTTTTAGATATGATTGGTGATCTGGCATTGATTGGTGTTCCGCTCAAGGGTCATATTATGGCTGCTAGACCTGGTCATGCTGCAAATATTGCTTTTGCAAAGAAGATTAAAGCCCAAATCAAAAAAGAAAGATCAAAAAAGAATGTACAGGTCTATGACCCGAGTGTTCCACCGTTATATGATGTCGTTCAGATCATGAACATTTTGCCTCACAGGCAACCCTTTTTGTTCATAGACAAGATTCTCGAACTTTCCAAAACACATGTGGTAGGGGTAAAAAATGTAACCATGAATGAAGAATTCTTCAAAGGGCATTTTCCTGGTGCACCTGTGCTTCCTGGGGTAATTCAGATCGAGGCAATGGCACAAACTGGAGGAATTTTAGTCCTTAGCACTGTTCCTGATCCGCGAAATTATCTTACTTATTTCTTAAAGATAGATCGAGTCAGATTCCGTGCACAAGTTTTACCGGGAGACACGATAGTATTCCGTTGCGATTTAATGGAACCAATTAGAAGAGGTATTTGCCAGATGAAAGGTGTTGGAATGGTGGGCGATAAGATTGTGGTTGAGGCAGAAATGATGGCACAAATAGTCAGAGTTAAAGAAAGCGAAGCAAGCGTATGATCCAGCCCTTAGCATACATTCACCCACAGGCCAAGATTGCCGAAAACGTAGTTATAGAACCTTTTGTTACCATTTACAAGGATGTAGTAATTAGTGAAGGCACCTGGATAGGATCAAATGTTACCATTATGGATGGTGCCCGAATTGGTAAAAACTGCCGTATTTTTCCTGGAGCTGTTGTTTCGGCCCCTCCGCAGGATATGAAGTATAAGGGAGAAGCTTCCACAGTTACTATTGGTGATAATACAATAATCCGAGAATGCGTAACTCTGAATCGTGGTACTGCGCTCGACAAGAATACTACAACTATTGGGTCAAACTGTCTATTGATGGCTTATGTTCACATTGCTCACGACTGCGTTATCGGGAACAATGTTATTATTGCAAATTCGGTACAATTAGCAGGACATATTGAAGTGCAGGATTTTGCCTTTATCGGAGGTGCCTCTGCTGTTCACCAGTTCGTTTCAATAGGTGCACATTCAATTATCTCTGGTGGCTCGCTTGTGCGAAAAGATGTGCCTCCATATACCAAAGCCGGCCGTGAGCCGCTTTCTTATGTTGGAATAAATTCTGTTGGCCTACGCCGTAGAGGTTTTACTTCCGAACAGATTAATGAGATCCAGGATATTTACAGAACCATTTTCCTGAAAAAATATAATGTTTCCAGAGCACTAGACATTATTGAAACCGAGCGTGAAGCTACTGAAATTAGGGATGAAATCATTGATTTTATCCGAAACTCGAACCGTGGTGTTATGAAGGGTTTTGGTAATTCCTAAATCCTGAGATCCCTCAGGGATTTAAATATATGATGAAGATAAACCTTGAACACATTGGCCGCCGGTTTAATCGTGAATGGATCTTCAGGGACGTAAATTATGTTTTTGAAAGTGGCATTTCCTATGCCATTCTTGGTGCAAATGGTGCCGGAAAATCCACAATCTTACAAGTAATTTCAGGTAGTTTGAGTAGCTCAGAAGGAATAATTTCTTATTCTAACGACGGTACTTTGCTGAATCCGGAAAATGTATTTGAGCATTTGTCTTTTGCTGCTCCTTATCTGGAACTTATAGAAGAATTTACGTTAACGGAACTTATTGATTTTCATTTCCGGTTTAAGAAATACAGGTCCGGACTTAATCGGGATCTTCTGATTGAGCTCATTGGTTTGAAACGTTCAGAGCATAAAGCGATAAAGAATTTTTCTTCAGGTATGAAGCAACGTGTAAAACTCGCGCTGGCTTTTTGTTCAGATACAGAAATGATCCTTCTGGATGAACCTAGTTCCAATCTGGATAAACAGGGTTTAGAGTGGTATCTCTCGCTTACAGAAAATTACTCTTCAGACCGCATTCTAATCATTTGTTCTAACCAGATACAAGAATATAGTTTTTGTAAGGAGCAGCTAAATATTGCGGATTATAAATAAAGCCGTTTTTATTTTGCAATCATCTTGAATGCATAGAGCTAAGTGTGTACCCGCATCTTTTATTTAATTTGGAGTTTAATCAATTGGCAAGAGGCTTCTGCCCCTTGTCTCAAATGAAATTTTTATAGACTATAGCCGAATTTGGAATAAAATTTCATCTTTGGGGTTTTAGCATATTCCCCATTATCTATTCTCGATTTTACCTCTGAATTAAATTAGAAAAATATTTGTGGATACACGGTAGGAAGGCAGAGAGGGAACTGTTACCTTCAAGCAATTATTTGAATTTTAATAAAATGCCCCTATCTTTGCGGCTCGTAATCAATAAAATTTTATGGCAAAAGCTTCAGAAATTAAATCCGGAAATATCTTACGTTACAATGGCGAATTGGTAACCGTGGATGAAATCATTCACCGTACCCCGGGTAAAGGGGGTGCTTTTTACATTGGAAAGCTACGAAATATAAAAACAGGTAAAATTGTTGAAGCCAGAATGGGAACAGATGAGCAGGTAGAAATTTGCCGGGTTGAGACCAGTGATTACCAGTACTTATATGAAGAGGGTGATTATTTCGTGGTAATGGATAATACGACGTTTGAGCAATTCAGTATTGAAAAAACTTTGTTCGGTAATGCTGCTAAATTCCTGAAAGAAGGAATGAATGTGATTGTATCTTTCGAAAGCGAAGAGCCAATAATGGCACAGGCACCGTCCAGTGTGGAGGTTGAAATTACCTATACAGAACCAGCAGTAAAAGGGGACACTTCGACAAATGCTTTAAAAAGTGCTACGGTTGAGACTGGAATTGAGATCCGGGTTCCTCTGTTCGTTAATCAGGGAGATAAGGTGAGGGTAGACACACGAACAGGAGAATACATCGAAAGAGTAAAATAGTTTTTTTGACTAAGTTTTTGACAGGTCTTTTCTTTATGGAAAGACCTTTTTTTTGAAATAATTTAGCCGGAATTGTTTTTACATTCGTGTTGTGGATAAAGCGACACTGCGGAAATTATATCTGGAAAAGCGTCAAAACCTTTCACGTTCAGAATACTGGATGTTGACTGATGCGCTCATGGATCAGATTAAGCTCTTTAACTGGTCGGAATACTTTACGGTTCATGTTTTCATGCCCATCAGAAATAAAAACGAGGTTGACACCTTCTCTATTCTGAATCATTTCAAGGAAAATTTTCCTAATTTAAAGATTGTCATACCCAAAACTGATTTTAAAAATCTGAAAATGGAAAATGTGCTTTATGATCATGAATACACTATTTTAGGTAGGAATAAATTTGATATCCCTGAACCTATTCATGGAAAGACCATATCTGTCGATCAAATCGATTTGGTATTGATTCCGCTTCTAGCCTTTGATAAGATGGGGAACCGAGCGGGATATGGCAAAGGTTTTTATGACCGTTTTCTTAGCACATGCAGACCCGGTGTGAAAAAGCTTGGCTTATCTTTATTTGATCCTGTTGATGAGATAGACGATCTAAATGAGTTTGATATTAAAATGGACGCTTGTATTTCTCCGACTAAATTATGGGAGTTTTAATTCGATAAAATTATAAATCCAACTCTAAAAGTACCGGACAATGGTCTGAATGCCTTGCTTCAGGAAGAATAGCCGCACGTTTTAGCTTATCCCTTAGTTTTTCTGATACCATATTATAGTCAATCCTCCAGCCCAAGTTTTTTGCTCTTGCGTTCGCTCTGAAACTCCACCAGGTATAGTTGTGTGGTTCATTGTTGAAATGCCTGAAGGAGTCTATATAGCCCGAATTGATGAAATTTTCCATCCATTCCCGCTCAGCTGGCAGAAAGCCAGAAGAATTGGCATTTGATTTTGGGTTATGGATATCAATCGGTCTGTGGCAAATATTATAATCACCTGAGATAACCAGATTGGGATACTCAAGCTTAATTTTATCAGAATAATCCCGGAAATCTTCCAGAAAACGGTATTTGAAATCCTGACGTTCATCGCCGCTTGAGCCTGAAGGAAAATAGGTGCTCATCACTGAAAGTCCTTCAAAATCAGCTCTGAGAATGCGCCCTTCACGGTCATAATCGTCCATTCCTGAGCTATATTCTACGTGTTTTGGGGTTATTTTAGTGAAAATAGCCGTGCCGCTATACCCCTTTTTCTCTGCTGGATTCCAGTAATGTTCGTAACCCATTTCCTCGAGCAGGAGTAGATCAGTTAGTTGGTCGGGAGTGGCCTTTATTTCCTGCAAACAAACGACATCCGGATTCGCAGCTTTTAACCATTCCAGCCAGTTCTTGCTCAATGCTGAACGTATCCCATTAACATTATAGGTGATAATCTTCATAGAAATTAAAGTGTATTGTTTTTTAAATCCAGTTTTTTTTCGAGTTTTCTTGCTTCTCCTTTTTTAAGCACATTGACAATCATAGATATATCCTCAAGAGGGCGATCAGCTGTTTCTGTTTTAACAGCAGCGATTGTATCAACCATTTCTATCCCGCTGACTACCTCCCCATAAACTGTGTAGTTCTGGTCCAGATGCGGTGTTCCACCCATTTCTTTATATACCTTGCGTTGTGATTCGGGAATGATACGGCCATTCATTCTTTTTATTTGAACATCATCTAGTGTAGCATCTGTCCATTTCTTACCCTGAACGATGTAAAACTGACTTGCACTTGATTCTTTTTGAGGATTACTATCGCGGGCTGCTGCAAGGACACCCTTTTTATGAAACAAACTGTCTCTAAACTCGGCTACTACCCGGTATTTTAAGTCGCCTTCGCCAAGCAACTGACCCGGTTTTGCAGTTTTTGAATCCGGATCACCACCCTGAATCATAAACTCTTTAATCACCCGGTGAAAAAGGGTGCCATTATAAAATCCTTCTTTACACAGTTTTAGAAAATTATCCCGGTGCTTCGGTGTTTGGTTGTAAAGCATAATGATACACTCACCTTTATTGGTTTTGATCTTTACAAAATCATGTTTGGGTTTAGCGAAAACCGTAGTGGCACAAAGTATCAGTAAAACGGAGCCTAGTTTTATCATTTTTAGGAATTAAATACTATCAAAATAGGTGACCATCAACGAACGCATGACCATTTCCTGTTCCAGAAGTGTGTAAGCAGGGATAGGTTTAACCAGTTTCCAATGCGGCCAACCATCCTGATCAATTCCCTCAAGTTCATAAAAGCCCATTTCGCTGAATAAGCGACAGTTGGCGATATGCATTAATTCTTCTTTCTGGCGTTTGCTGAATTTTGCCGGACCCTGACCCAGCTCCTGTACGCCGATCAGAAACAGCATGACTTTCATGTCAGGAAGATCTGTATCAAAGTCATGGGCTATCTGCTCTTGTAATTTAATCCATTTTGTATTTATTTCTGCTGGGCTCATGTACAAAAGTCTATAAAAAATTGGAATATCCGACTTATGAAATCAGCACAGCGAGTAGAAAAAAGATTTCGTTAGTATTCATCCCGTGATCTATAGCTTTCCAAGTATTGATATTTTCAAAATAATTATCTCTCGCAAAGACGCTAAGAATTAAAGGTTTACGGAATATTTATAGTTATTTGTTTTAGGTCGTATAATTGCGTCTTAGCGTCTTTGCAAGACCTTTTTTAAAATACTTCCATTGTAACTTATACTGATTTTATGAAATAAATTACCCCTCGCTGCGACAGCCATATTGAAAGTTTTGTAAAATAATTGCTTGTATTTGGTCTCGCAGCGAGGGATCTCTGGCCTTTTACACCGACTAAGAGAACATATCTAATCGCTGCATATTTTTGATTAATAATTACGATTGTTATTGGGCATTTTCACATCCTGAACTATTAACCTCAAATATTATATTTGCTCATGCAAAAACCAATTATTACCGCTTTATTGGCTTATGGAATGTCAGGAAAGCTATTTCACGGACCATTTATTCATGCGCACGCGGGATTTTATTTCAAAGGAGTGCTTGAACACAACACTAAAAAAGTAAACACCGATTATCCGGATGTTAAAAGTTACGATACACTTGAAGAGGTATTGAATGATCCTGAAATTGAATTAGTTATTGTTAATACTCCGAGTAATACTCATGTAGATTATGCCAGAAAGGCTTTATTGGCTGGTAAGGATATTCTGGTTGAAAAACCATTTGCACCGACAGTGGCCGATGCAAAAGAGATTTTTGATTTGGGAAGAAAATTGAACCGCAAGGTGATGGTATATCAAAACAGAAGATTTTCGAGCGATTTCAAGGTAACAAGAGATACCATAAAAAGTGGAAAACTCGGACAGATCATTGAGATGCATCTACGTTATGACCGTTACCGGGCGGAAATTGGTCCGAAGGTTTTTAAAGAAACCCCTCTTCCGGCTGCAGGAATAATTTATGATCTGGCAGCACATTTACTTGATCAAGCAATTTGTATTCTTGGTGAACCACTTTCTTACCATAAAATAACCGGCGTTTACCGTAAGAACTCCTTGGTAGACGATTACGGACATATCCATTTAGTGTACCCGAATCAAGGCAATGTATTTATTACTACGAGTCAACTGGTCGCCGATCCGCAGCCTGGAATTATTATTCATGGTACTAAAGGTTCATTTGTTAAGGAATTCTGCGATATACAGGAAGATCAGCTAATTGCTGGAATGAAGCCCGGTGATCACGGATTCGGGATTGAGGAGTTGGGCAAAGAAGGCCGCTTAACTTTAGTGAATAATCAAGGTGTAATAACCACTGAACTCGTACCATCAGCAGTTGGAAAATACATGGATATCTTTGAATCCGTTGTTCAAACCATCAGAAATAATGCAGAGTTTCCGGTGAAAGAATCTGAGGTGATGATACAGATCGGGATATTGGAAAGCAGACCAGATCTGGTTTAGACCGACCTATAATATGGGATTGCATCGCGATTAAGGAGAATGATGATCGTATGGCCAATTCGTTAAAATTGTACTTTTTAGCCATCCGAGATATAATAGCATATGATTAAAAAAGAAAAGTAGCGATATAAACGAACAGGGCAGTAGATACCCCGACAACTAATGTGCCTAATGTATAGGTACGATACCCGGTTTTCACGTCAATTCCTGAAAATTGAGTGGTGATCCAGAAACCGCTATCATTGGCATGAGATACTACCATTGCTCCTGCTCCAATGGAAGCAACTATTAGTGCTTTTTCCATTTCAGATTCGAATCCCATTCCGGGTAACATCGGGGCGATAATAGAAGCGGTAGTAATCAAGGCTACAGTTGAAGAGCCTTGTGCGGTTTTAATTGCAGCACAAAGCAAAAATGGCAGCCAGATGCCCAAGTTTGCCCCAGATAAGCTATTTGCCATGCTTGTTGCAATTCCGCTGTTTTGAAGGATAGCCCCAAAAATTCCTCCTGCACCAGAGATAATAATGATTGTTGATGCATCATTGATTGCTTTCCCTACCCATCCAGTAGTAGAAAGTATTTCTTTATCTAGTTTTTTAGGTATTAAAAATACAAAAAACATACCTATTAATAAGGCAATTACTGGAGAGCCCAAGAACCCTATCGTTTTAAACCAATAGGTTCCCTTCTGCCCTTCTGTAACGGTAAATTCCATTATTGATTTGCCGATAATCAGAATGATGGGTGTGATGATTGGCAAAAAAGATTTGACCGCACTTGGTGCGTTTCTTATTTTTTCCTGAATGATCTCTTCAGACAATTCAGGATTTGGATCGATATAGGTTCTGGCTGCATAATATTTTGAATAGATAATAGCCACCACTAGTGAAAACATCCCGATAATCAGTCCAACGAGCATTACCAAGCCAACATCGGCACCAATAATTCCTGCAGCTGCAATAGGCCCAGGAGTAGGAGGAATTAATACATGCGAAATCATTAAGCCAAGTATCAGTGCCACGGAAGTGCCCACTATTGAAAGGCCCGCTTTTTTAGTTAAGCTTTTGTTCAGTGGACTAAGAATAATAAAACCACTGTCGGCAAATACTGGAATAGATACAATGAACCCTATAACACCCATTGCCTCGTGCACTCGTTTTTTACCAATAATATTAATGACAATTTCAGCCAGCTTATAGGCTCCGCCTGAATATTCCAGAAAAGCTCCAATGATCACTCCGAGAGCAATCACAATTCCTATTTTACCCAAAGTATTCCCAAATCCATCATTTACAGATTTAATGATGGTATCCGGATCCATGCCGGATAGTATTCCGAAAAACAGTGCGACAAATAACAAAGCCAAAAATGGGTGTAAATGCCATTTGGCTGTCAGTAAAATAAGGAGTATAACACTGACTAAGAGCAATATAAATGAAATCATGCTTGAATTTAATATTTAAATTCATAAAATAGATTTTATTTTTTCTATGTTATTTTTGAGGTTTTGTTTATAGGCCTAAATTATCCTCCCTTACGATTTTATTAAGGACTGTATCCCGGCACCAGCCATATCTTTTGACTCAAGGTTATCTTATGACTTTTGCATCTTGAGTAAAATTGTTACATCTTACATTTTCATTAATTATGAAACGCTTCCCTTTTTTTTTAAGTTTGTAACTAAGACAGTAATGAAAGCATTCAAAAAAACATTCGGATTTGCATTCTCTGTAATATTGTTACTGAGCTTTTGTACTGTTTTGCTTCCACTGGATTTTTTTCATAACCACGGTCCGATTCCGGTAACTAAAGAATCGGAACAACTTAATTCCAGCAGTACCCAACAACTTAATATCCATAATAAAGCTGATTACTGTTGGGTTTGTGTAGCTCATATTGATAAAACTTTCACCAAGAATTCACTCTACGAAAAAATCAGATTATCTCCTATGATGTCTGTTTTTATCAATAATGAAGTTACTTCCTATTTTATTGAACAACTCCTTTCCACATTAAGAGGTCCTCCTTCGGAATAAGTATTTTTTCTTTTTTTAATGATTTTGCAGCGTTTCAACGACTGTATTATTATTCCATTTATTTAATATTCTAAATTCAGAGGAAATGAAATCTATTGTTTTATATATTTTATTAC
>JBDNGV010000378.1:0-5808 GCA_041689125.1 Daejeonella sp. | reverse complement strand
TACAATTTTATATGTTTTTTTTGGTGTTCGTGGTCTCCCTACGGTCGGCATTTCTTAATTTCCAGCTGAAGGAAAAAGGATTGCCCTCTTCCGCGGCAAGAGCAGACGATTTTTAATAAGGATTGTTGAATATGTTTTTACCCTGACACTTGTGGTTGAGAATTGAAAAATCATTTTTTTTGCACACAAAAAAGGCTCTTTCTAAAATCACAGTAAGGCCCTTTTTTTATAAATGAGTACGGCGTTTAGAGCGTTAGGGATCGGAGTGAAAATCCTTTTTATGCAAAGCAGAAAAAGATTGTAACGTAGAGCCCGGCTCGCCCAAGCGGGCAACGTCCAGAATATTCTTAAATTTAGTATAGAAATTAATTGATCAATCTCAAATAATATATAACTCTTCAATTTACACAACAATCTGTTTGTTCTTTTCCACTTCCTTCAAATATTAACTCTCATTGTTCTCCACACCCAATCGGTACATCACATCATCACTTACCCCGGTAGAAGAATATCCACCGTCGTGAAATAGATTTTGCATGGTTACCATGCGGGTTAGGTCAGAGAATAAGGTGACACAATAATCTGCGCATGATTCAGCATCTGCATTTCCAAGAGGCGCAATTGCATCGGCATAATCGTAGAAACTGCTAAAACCTTTGATTCCGGTTCCCGCAGTAGTTTTTGTTGGAGATTGTGAAACTGTGTTGATACGAACTTTTTTATCCAGACCGTAATGGTACCCAAAACTTCTGGCAATGGATTCAAGCATGGCCTTTATGTCAGCCATATCAGTATAAAAGGGGTAGGTACGTTGCGCAGCCATATAGGTGAGTGCAACTACACTGCCCCATTCGTTTATGGCATCCAGTTTCTTAGCTACACTTAACATTTTATGTAGAGACAGGGCAGAAACATCTATTCCTTTTTGAAAGTAGTCATAGTTAAGTTCAGGATAAGGGATTTTCTTGCGTATGTTGACACTCATGCCAATCGAGTGCAGTACGAAATCGATCTTTCCCCCAAGAATCTCCTGAGATTGAGTAAACAGAGTGGTCAGGTCATCTACACTCGTAGCATCAGCCGGAATAATTTGTGATCCTGTGGCTTCTGCCAAAGAGTTGATCTCACCCATTCGCATAGCTATTGGTGCGTTCGTAAGAACAAACACAGCACCTTCTTCATGAGCTTTTTCTGCAACTTTCCAGGCAATTGAATTTTGATCCAATGCACCTGAAATAATTCCTCTTTTACCTTTCAGTAAGTTATACATATGATTGATTTTGGTTTTGACGTAAATAAAAAGCTAAAGTTATTATTAATCTCTAATTCTTAAACTCTTTAAAATTTTAAGAGTAATTCCCTGGCATTTTGAATCGCAGATTCTCCCGGATTATTTCCGCTTAGCATTTTTGCAAGTTCAAGAACTCGCTCTTCTTTATTCAGTTCCCTGATATTGGTATGTGTAATATCGTTTTCTTCATCTTTATAAACACAGAAATGAGTAATTCCTTTGCTGGCAATCTGAGGCAGGTGGGTAATAGCGATAACCTGCATATTTTTCGATAATTTCTCCATAATATTCCCTACTCTTAAAGCCACTTCTCCTGAAATACCGGTATCGATCTCATCAAAAATTATGGTGGGAAGAGCTGTATGTATAGCAACCAACGATTTAATAGCCAGCATCAAGCGTGAAAGTTCACCCCCAGAGGCTACTTTGTTCATTGGTAGTGGGGTCTGCCCCTTGTTTGCGCTGAAGAGAAACCTGATCTGATTGTTTCCGTTAGTATCGAATTGTCCATCCGGAAGCGTATCATTAAATATCTCAAGTACGGCATTCGGCATACCAATTTCTGACAATGTTTGTATTACTTGATTTTCTATATTTGGGATACAATCGGTCCGGCGCTTACTGATTTTAGAAGCTAAATCAAGCATTTCCTGAAGTAACTTGTCACTTTCGGCTTTTAATTTTTCTAGATCTTCATCAGCGAATAAAATACTGCTTATTTTAAAGGAGAACTGATCACGGACTGCTATTAACTCATTATCTGAGTTTACCCGATGTTTCTTTTGAAGGGAATAGAGGAAGTCAAGCCGGCCATTTATATCTTCAAGCCTTGATTCATTGATTAAACTTCTTTGTTCAATATCTTCCAGTTCAGAAATGAGGTCTTTAATTTCTATGAGGCAGCTGTTTAGCCTTTCTGTGATTTTGCCTATTTCGGGTTTATACTTTTCTGCATTAGCAAGGCTCAGTAATGCCTCTTTTAGCTTGGTCACAGTAGAGGGCTCATTTTCGTTCAAAACACCAATGGAATTAAGTAGGCTTTTTTTGATCTCTTCAGCATGAGTCAATTCACTCTGTTCCTGTTCAAGTTTCTCCTGCTCGCCTGAGGCTAAACCTGCTTTTTCAAGTTCATCAAACTGAAACTGAAAATAATCAAGTTCTGCTTTGTTTTGTTCAGCCAAGCTAATTAGTTCTTTAAGATTAGATTGAGTTTTTCTGTAAGATCTGTATGTATTTCTATAAAGCTTCAGAATTTCCTCATTCCCTGCTACTGTATCTATTATAAGTAACTGAAATTCTTCATTATTGATCTCTAGTGTGGCATGTTGCGAATGAACATCGATCAGTTTTTCACCAAGTTTCTTTAGGAGCGCCAAATTGACTGGAGTATCGTTGATAAAGGCTCTTGTTTTTCCATCAGAGGAGATTTCTCTTCTTAAAACCGTTTCCTTGTCATAATCCAGATCGTTTTCTGCAAAGAAATCATCAAGCTGAAATTCATTTACTTCAAATGTCCCCTCGATTACACATTTTTTCTGCTGGTTGAAAAAGTACTTTCCTTCAGCACGTTGCCCTAATATTAATGATAATGCACCAAGGATGATCGATTTACCTGCTCCAGTTTCACCGGTCATGATATTTAGCTCATTTGAGAATGAAATATCCAGGTTATCAATTAAGGCGTAATTTCTAATTGCCAGTCGCTTGAGCATGTATTCGTAAAAATTTGAGCTAAATTAAGTAATTCAGATTAATTGTGCCGACAATCATCAAATCGCCTGCTAAGGTTTTTTTAGAACCTCGTACTTTAAACTGTTTGCAGGATCTATGATGGATAGTGCGTTGAAGGCTTTTAGCTTTTCCTGTGGCTCAGCTGTGGCAAGTATGTTGATTATTTCATCAACTTTTGCAGTAAAAAAGATCTGATTTAAGATCGATCCTTGATTTTGTTTGTCGATTTTCTGAAGCTGTGGAATGATAGAAAGAACCGCTTTTCTTCCTTTCGACTGATTTTCAGCCATCACATCCAATCCATCTCTATGGTAAATGTAAAGGCTTTCACGAATTGGGTTAAACGACTTATTAGTTAGGTTTTCCACAAGCCAGAATCGGTTTCTTAGATTTTCAAATGCCTTCCAGCCACCGTTTGGAGCCATTTGTGCATTATTCAAAACTGTTTGAGCTTTCTCAAAATAAGGTGTACCTCCGAATTTAGAGAATGAGTCATAATCCAACCCAGTAATGATGTAGGCATAAAAGGCGAGTAATGAGCCTAAGTTATTGATATAGTTTTGTTCGGAAAAATCAAGAGGTTGGCCTTCAGAATAAGTGAAACCAAATTCTTTATCGCTAAGATTTAGCAAGGTACTGCTATAAGAGCTATTGAAAACAGGCCTGTTCGATTGAATCTGTGCTTCGGCTTTAAAATTACTTGAACCATCCCAGTCGGTAATGGTAATTACAAAATTGCAGTCAATTCTTTCTTGTGGTTGTAAGGCATCTGCCGACCATCTTTTGTTATTCAAAAAATCTTTGATACTTGCGGCGAGGATATCCTGAATACGGTTATTTGAGTTGGCCAGTTGTGGCGCCAAAATCTGAACACGGGCATTCAAATCTTGTGAAAGCACGGACTGAGATATAAACAGAAAACAAATAAGAATCAGGTATTTCATCCTATTAAATCTAATACTTTTTTACAGATATCTACCGCAACTTCCCTCTTCGGTTTTAATTCGAATACTTCTTTATTGAGTTGCCGGTCAATAATTGTTATCTTATTAGTATCATTTTTAAAACCAGCACCTTTGTCTCTAAGTGAGTTTAGAACAATAAAATCAAGATTTTTCTTTTCAAGTTTCTTAATGGCATTCTCCTCCTCATTATTGGTTTCTAGGGCAAATCCGACAAGTATTTGTCCCGATTTTTTTTCTTTCCCCAGAGTGGCAAGTATATCCGGGGTTTTGATCAGGTCGATTACGAACTCTGAACTATCCTTTTTGATTTTGGTGAGAGAGATGTCCTTTGGCCGATAATCTGCTACTGCAGCACTTAATATAGAGATGTCAGCTCCGGTAAAATTGTTTGTGGCTGCTTCAAGCATTTCCCCCGCAGAGGTAACATCTATTCTTTTAATGTCTGAATTGTTAAGTTTGAGAGAAGTAGGGCCGGTAATGAGTGTAACAGATGCCCCAAGAGCAGCGAGTTCTTCAGCAATCTCAAATCCCATTTTTCCTGAGGAATAGTTTCCGATGAATCTTACCGGGTCGATAGCTTCGTAAGTAGGTCCTGCAGTAACGAGTGCCTTTCTACCTTTTAGCTGTAGTTTTTTTTTTAATTCATTATTCAGTATTTCAAAAATAGCTTCGGGTTCTGCCATTCGACCTTCACCAGTTAATCCACTAGCTAATTCACCGTAGTCTGGCTGGATCATGGTATTCCCAAAACTGATTAGCGACTCAATATTTTTTTGAGTTGCCGGATGCTTCCACATATCTAGATCCATTGCCGGAGCAAAATAAACCGGACATTTAGCAGAGAGATATACAGCTGTGAGTAGATTATCGCATAATCCATTTGCGAATTTAGCCAGAGTATTGGCACTAGCAGGGGCTATGATCATCAGATCTGCCCATAATCCGAGCTCAACATGATTATTCCAGCTTCCGGTTTCCGGATCTGAATAATTACTAAGAACAGGGTTTTTGGAGAGGGTCGAAAGCGTTAGTGGGGTAATAAAATTGCATGCCTCTTTAGTCATAACAACCCTGACATTTGCCCCAGCCTTAACCAGTAAACGTGTTAAAGTTGCGGATTTATAACTGGCAATACTGCCACAAACGCCGAGGAGAATGTTTTTGTTAGTAAGCATAGGGCATAAATCTACCCATCTGAAAGCATGCATGGTGCATAGCACATGAATGTACTATGCTCCCTTGCTTTATTAGTTTTGCTCTTTAGAAGGATTGCGGTAATAAACCTTATTGTTTAAAAATTCATCAACAGCAATAAGCGAAGGCTTAGGCATACGCTCATAATGTTTGGATATTTCAATTTGCTCACGGTTTTCAAATACCTCTTCTAAATTATCATTAGATGATGCAAATTCTGCCAGCTTACCATGAAGTTCCTCTTTCAGGTTATTCGCAATCTGGTTAGCGCGCTTACTGATAATTACAATCGACTCATAAATATTGTCGGTTGTTTTATCTAGTTCACGGACATCACGTGTTACTGTACTGTTTGGAATAACGGGTTTAGTAATACTCATTTTATTTGTTTTTAGTGTCTTCTTATTTACTTTCTTCTGCAGCTTTGATTTTTTCTTCCTGTGCTTTCATTTCTGCTGTTTGCAGAGCGATCAGTTTTCTTACATCAATAATAGCTTTCTCACTGTTTTTCTTAATTTCTTCTGCTTCTTTCAGGTATTTACTTGCTGGGTAGTTCTGTGCAAATTCAGTATACAACAGAATGGCTTCATTATAACGTTCTTCCTGCTTAATTTCAAAACTTGCTTT
>JBDNGV010000377.1:0-5973 GCA_041689125.1 Daejeonella sp. | reverse complement strand
GACGGTAGTTGGACGTCATTCCGAATGAGGCACGAAGAGGAATCTGTTTCAAATTGCATGATTTTTTCGTTTTTTCTTCCATTCAAATCGGTAGGTTCTTTTCAACAGATTTCTCCACGCCTTTAGATGAGCGTTAAGCTGCCGAAAGGCTTATAGAACTAATGTGAAAGAATATATCATTTACAATTTCTTGAGAGATAAAAAAATGGGGGCAATTGTAGCCTTCCCACTTTTGTAAACTTCCCCCAAGCACAAATACTTGACTTTGCACAAATGGTTGTATGAAGACCTCAATGAGCCTTATTCCGATATTAGCGGCTGCTCATCAACGAATGGTTTGATTTGTCAAACTGTAAAAGTGGCTTGGAGTAAAGCTCTTGGATTAATTGTAACGTTGCAGCTAAGTGAAATCTTAGTATTAACAATTTTTGAGAAGCGCAAAAATAATAATAAAAAGAATTATAGTACCAAGGCACCCTCCTCCTAGTTTTTTTGCGCCATATCCTGCAATAATAGTTCTGAATAAATTGTTCAAGTTATTTAAATTTAAATTTAGCCTTTATGC
This sequence comes from Daejeonella sp., assembly GCA_041689125.1. Taxonomy (GTDB): domain Bacteria; phylum Bacteroidota; class Bacteroidia; order Sphingobacteriales; family Sphingobacteriaceae; genus Daejeonella. The sequence goes on along the minus strand of JBDNGV010000377.1, from coordinate 5,408 downwards.
AGGCACTTCCCTTACTTTTTCTCTTTCCCAAAAGCGGTGTTGTGCAATTGCTTTAATAAAATCTTTTACGGACTTATCAATGATTAATCCTGCATCGCTCAGTTTATTAGCAGCATAGGATTGGTTTAATAAATCAACTCCGTCACCATTAGCCGCAATGGCTTTACAATGTTTGTATGCTTCGTTTACAAAATCTATCGCATCTGATTCGGCAATTAATGAGCTGGCACTTTTTGCTCCTGATGGAATATACACAGCATCAAATAATACTGAAGATGTATTGAGAAAACTCTGGTCAACTTTTATTTCTTTCCCTGTTGCTCCTTTAATGCTTCCCAGTTTATGTGTAATGATCTTTGTTAATGCTCCTTCGGCTTCAAGTGCGTTTTTCGTTTCTAATAAAGAATCTTCATCTACTCCGTTTGCTGCAAGGATGGCTATAGATCTTGTCTTAATAGAATTTTTTAAAGTGTTTGCCATACTCAAAGCATCAGACTTTTCAATGCTTTGTTTCATTTTTACCGGCTCATAATTTTTTTGAATTCCATCAGCTGGAACACTGTGATTGATTGGATATATTGGTTGTTTGGGAACTGACATTCCTAAACCATCAGCCACCTTTGATGCTAAAGTTTTATCAACCTGTGTGAGTATGCCTAGCATTCTTTCACGAATGGCATTGCTTTCTAATTTTCCTAATTCAAAAGTAAGTGCATTGATGATATGATTCTTTTCGTATTCTGATTGACTATTAAAAAACAAAGTTGCCTGACTAAAATGGTCAAAGAAACTGCGACTACGTTCACGGATTTTTTTAGCATCAATGCGTTCCTGAAAGCTTGTGAAACCTCCGTCAACTGCTTTTGCCTGAAATGGGCAACCATTGCTGATTGTGTTAGGCTGATAACTTGTTTTATCGCTGTTGATGGTTTGCCGCATGTGTCCGTCACGCTGATTATTCATTACGGGAACAAGCGGCCTGTTAATAGGTATTTCATGAAAATTTGGACTTCCCAATCTTGACAATTGTGTGTCTGTATAAGAAAATAATCTTCCTTGTAATAAAGGGTCATTTGTAAAATCAATGCCTGGCACTAAATGTCCGGGATGAAATGCAACCTGTTCTGTTTCGGCAAAGAAATTATCAGGGTTTCGGTTCAGCGTCATTTTGCCAATACGTTGTACAGGAATAATTTCTTCGGGAATTAATTTAGTGGGGTCAAGCAAATCAAATTCAAATTTATGTTCGTCTTTTTCAGGAATAACTTGAACACCAAGTTCCCATTCAGGAAATGCCCCGCTTTCGATGGCTTCCCATAAATCCCTTCGATGAAAGTCGGGGTCCTTGCCTGAAATATTTTGGGCTTCGTCCCATGCAACAGAGTGAATTCCCAATAATGGTTTCCAATGAAATTTTACAAAATGTGAAACACCTTTGTCATTTATCAAGCGGAATGTATGTACGCCAAAACCTTCCATCATTCTTAAATTGCGTGGAATGGCACGGTCACTCATTACCCACATTATCATGTGTGTGCTTTCGGGCATAAGAGAAATAAAATCCCAAAAGGTATCATGTGCCGAAGCGGCTTGCGGAATTTCGTTATGTGGTTCGGGCTTAACTGCATGAATTAAATCAGGAAATTTTATTGCATCTTGGATAAAGAATACAGGCATATTATTACCTACTAAATCGTAGTTGCCTTCTTCGGTATAAAACTTTACAGAGAACCCTCTTACATCACGGGACAAATCAGATGATCCTCTTGAACCTGCAACGGTAGAAAACCTTACGAATACAGGTGTAGGCTTAGAAATATCATTTAAAAATTTTGCTTTGGTATATTGTGCAATGGGTTTATACAATTCAAAAATTCCATGTGCAGCAGAGCCACGGGCATGAACAATTCGTTCAGGAATTCTTTCATGGTCGAAGTGTGTGATTTTTTCACGCAAAATAAAATCTTCCAATAAAGTTGCACCCCTTTCGCCTGCTTTCAGTGAATTTTGATTGTCATTGATTAATAACCCCTGATTTGTGGATATCATCTGACCTTCACTATTTTGAGTATTAGATTGTAGGGCGCTTACTTTTTTATTGACAACTTTATTTTCAATTTTCTTTTTTGCCATGATTTATATTTAAAAGAATTTAATTAATCAGGATTTTTCTTTTAGTTCTTTTCCATTTACCTTTCAAATCGTGTTGTTCAGTGCCTGGTCAATGGAATGAGATTACTGGAGGCTTTTTTCTTATTTGATTTCTAATTTTTTTAAATCGGAAGTTGCCGGACCATTGATTACTTTTCCTTCAGTAGTAAACCGTGAACCGTGTGCGGGGCAATCAAAAGATTTTTCTTCTGCATTCCATTGTAAGATTGCTCCAAGGTGCGGACATACTGCTGTGCAGGTATGCAGGTTATTTTGTTCATCCCGGTAAGCGGCAATTTTTTTCATGCCTGATGAAATTATTCCTCCCTGCCCCGGTTTTAATTCATCGGCATCTTTTACATCGCCCTTGGTAACCCAATCCGCATATTGAGCAACCATGTTTCCTACTTCGTGTAGATAATTACCTGCAGTGTTAAAAGTTATTCGTGAAGGGCTGTATAAATCTATCCAAGGATTTTCTTTTCCGGTGATGATGTCGGTTAAAATAATTCCGCCAAGCGTTCCGTGTGTAATACCATTTCCTGAATCGCCTGTGATGATGTAAATATTTTCGTTGCCTGGATTTTTGCCGATGAATGCCATTGAATCTATTGGTTCTATCACCTGGCCTGACCATTTGTATTCAAGATTCCCCATTGCTGGAAATCTTTTTTTAGTCCAGTCAATGAGTTTACTATATCTTTCTTCCTCGGGAATATTTTCATCATCAGCTTGTCCAACTTTGTGATCTTCGCCACCAGAAATTAAAAGATCATTTGTTTTATCAAGTTCTTGCAAGCGCACATAATGATAAGGTGCCCCAATCCATTTAGAATTATTATTTCCTGTGTCCCACCATAAAGCGTAAGGTAATTTTCCTTTCGGAATTTTTGCTGCAATAACATAGGTACGGTAAGCCCATTGCTTAGTGTGCATCACAACCCAATCGTTGACGGGTGTGTTTGTGGCAACTACTATATGTTTTGCTTTTATTTCAAACCCATTTGCTTTTGCTCCGTCTTTGGAAATTTCTACCGCTTTTGTTTCAGTGTAAATTTTTCCTCCCATGCCTATGATTGCATCTGTGAGACCTTTTAAATATTTCATTATATGAAACTGACCTTGTTCAGGAAATTTAATGCACCATTTTCCTTCTTCGAATGCTAAGGAGGGAACTTGTTTTAACATTTCTGTGAGCAGTCCCGCATTTTTTGTTGCTTCATATTCTTTTTCCAGTGTTTCTTTTGTATCGCTTTCGCTTAAAAATAAATATCCAGGAACTCGTTTAAAATTGCAATCAATGTTTTCGTGATTAACTGTATTTGCTATAAACTGAATTGCTTCCATGTGGCTATTGGCTGCAAGCATTGCTTTTTCTTTTCCGAATATTTTTTCAAGTTCAAAATAACGATCGTCAAGTGCACAGGTAATATGCGCTGTTGTTCTGCCCGTTTCTCCGCTGCCTATGTATCCATCTTCTACTAAATTTATTTTCCGTCCTGCTTTTAATAAACAATACGCAGTTGTAAGTCCTGCTATGCCACCACCTACAATTAAAATATCGGTTTCTATATTTTGTTTTAGTTTTTCAAAATTAATTGGCTTAGTTGATGCTGTCCAAAAAGATTTATTTTCGCCTGAAGTTATATTGCTATCAATTAGCCCAGATGCAGAAGTGTTCATTTTACTTTATATTAATTTTTGCTTTAAATAAATTTTGTTTAGCGGGACTTCTGATAAATGGGCTACAAACTCGCCTGCCATTTCGTTGGCCACTGTGAGAAGGTTGGAAAATCACAGTGTTTTTGGTGCCCATTGCGCCAACCTGACATATCCTGAAATCCTGCTAAACAAAATTTAATATTATTTTTTTCTGAACGTTTCTTTAAATTTGAAATGATTAATGATTATTAATAAATAGCTAAAACTGTACCACAAAGTTGGCTTTGTAAACAACACTTTTCTTATATAACTTTTGGAAAATGTTACATATTTCACACATTAATTAATCAATTTTATTTATCCCTGACCCTAAGGATCTTAGTAGCAGAATTTTGCTAAACCGCGAGTTTATCCTGCAATTTTATTTAACATACCTTTAAATATAAAGCCATGAAAAGGAAGAACTGCATACCAGTAAAGTCGGCCTAAAACGCCTAATGGCCTAAAAGTGGCAGTTTGGGAAAGGATATTTTTTTCGTCAATTTTAAACTCCAGCCATGCTTCGCCGGGTAATTTCATTTCAGCATACAAAAGCAATCGTTTTTCTTCTTTATTTGCTATCAGTACACGCCAAAAATCAAGGGCATCACCAGAAACTATTTCTGTATCACTTTTTCTTCCTCTGCGCATTCCAACACCACCTGCAAGCTGGTCAAGAAATCCCCTAGTTTTCCATAACCAGTTTCCGTAATACCAGCCACTTTTACCGCCAATAGACCATATTTTTTCAAGTGAAGCTTCACTGTCTTTAACCTTAATGGTGCGAATGTCTTTAAAGCATCCGTTTACCGGCACTTCAATCAATTTGGAAAAGCCTTCTCTAAAAATATCACTTGTTTGCGCATCTTTCCAGCTGGAAAGCACCTGATTTTGTTCTATTTTGTCGAAGGCAAGCTTTATTGAGGTATTAAAATCAATCAATTGAATACCCAAAAGCGCAGCCAGATTATTGGGTTTGCAAATCACTTCAACTTTCATACTGTTTACTAAATTCTTTGCAAGCGCATAGGATGTGGCTGTAACAAAATATAACCAGTAAGAAGAAATTTTTGGAGTCATCACCGGTACTATCACAATGCGCCGCTTTAAGCCACGTATTTTTGCAAATCGGAGCAGCATTTCTTTGTAACTTAAGATGTCGGGTCCGCCAATATCATAGCTCTTATTATAAGTTTCGGATTTGCCAATCACACCATTTAAAAATTCCACCACATTACGAATGGCTATTGGTTGTGATCTTGTATTCAACCAGCGGGGAGTTATCATAAAGGGTAATTTCTCTACCAAATCGCGAATGATTTCAAAGGAAGCGCTGCCAGAACCGACAATGATACCTGCTTTTAGGGTACTGAGTGCAAATTTAGAACCAGACAAAATGGTTTCCACATTTTTTCGTGAGGTTAAATGCTTTGACAATTCGTCGGCATTGCTGATCCCGCTAAGGTAGATTACCTGTTTGGCATTTGTTTGTTCAATGCGATTTTTGAAATTTTCAGCACATACTTCCTCCATATTTTCAAAGTCGCCCCTTTGTG
>JBDNGV010000376.1:0-16088 GCA_041689125.1 Daejeonella sp. | reverse complement strand
CTGCGATTTCCTGTTAATAATGAAGGTTGGTAAATGTGCAAAGACCCAAGCGATAATTCCTTCAGCTTTTCTTCCAATTCTCCTTTTAGTTTCAAATAAGAACTCGAGGAGTTTACATTAGCACCCATGGATGAAACTAGGTGGAATTGCCTAATTCCGTTCTCTGCGCCTATTCTGGCAAGGTTCAATGGGTATTCTAGATCTATTTTTCTGTATAAATTAGAATCGGGTGTTGCAGCAGTTGTGGTACCTAGGCAGCTGTAAATAATATCACCCTTAATTTCTAAAGCATATTGCTCTAGTTCGTCGAAATTAACAATCAATTCCCGAACTTTGGGATTAGTTATATTGAGCGGCCTTCTCAGAATTAGCAATATCCTGGATATTTCGGCTGATTCGATTAAAGCTGTAAGTAAGTGACTGCCAATAAGTCCGCTTGCTCCAACTAATATGACTTGATGTGGCATTATTTTGTCTTATTAATCTGCAAAGGTACGCATAAGTAAGTTTGGAATTAATATTGTATGTTTAAACATGTAATTATAAATTTGTAACATGAAAAAGATTATTCATCGTGCAGCTGAACGTGGTATTCAGGATCATGGATGGTTGAAAGCAGCTCATTCATTTAGTTTTGCCAATTACCATGATCCTTCAAAACTTCATTTTGGCTTGCTAAGGGTATTGAACGACGATATTGTCGCTCCAGGGATGGGATTTGGTACTCATGCTCACGACAACATGGAAATTGTGACCATACCACTTAAGGGGGTATTGGCTCATAGGGACAGTTTGGGCTCAGAGGGTGAAATTAGTTATGGGGAAGTTCAGGCTATGTCAGCAGGAAGTGGTATCCGCCATTCAGAATTTAATGGCTCATCTACAGAGGAAGTAAATTTACTGCAGATCTGGGTGTTTCCTAAAGAACGTAATATTCAACCGCGTTATGATCAGATAAGATATAAACTTGAGGAAGCTAAAAATTTATTTCTGACTGTTGTATCGCCTAATAAGGGTGAAAATTTAATGTGGATCAATCAGGATGCATTTTTCAGTTTGGGTACATTTTCTGCTGGTAAAACGGCCAATTATCGCATTCAGCATCCCGGAAACGGTGCCTATGTATTTGTAATTGATGGGCAGGCAGTACTAGAGGATACAGTATTAAACAAACGCGATGCAATGGGAATTTACGAGACTGAAACCTTAGAGTTTAATTTTAAGGAAGATTCTAAAGTATTAATCATAGAGGTTCCGATGGAATAAACTCAGAAGGTTCTTTTTGATAAATAAAAGTCTTCTTTTTGGGTCATGATTTCTTTTGAAGATTTACCCTTATCTGAATAAGAAAGAAGGTGTAGTGTTCCATGTATTATTACTCTGTGGAGCTCATCTTTTTCAGCTATATTAAGCTTTTTGGCGTTTTCTCTGATCTGGTCAATACTTATAAAAATATCTCCTTTGATCTCAAGCTTATTTTCGCTATTATCGAAGGTAATAATATCAGTGTAGGTATCATGATCCAAGTACTGCTGATTGATAGTGAGCAAATAATCATCACTGCAGAAAATTAAATTTAAAACCCTTAGCCGGTGGTTTTCGGCAACAATTGTATCCTTTATCCAGGTTCTTATAAGTCCTTTTTGTTTTAAGGTAAAATTTAGGTCTTCTGTAAAGAAATTAATAGGTGTCTGGCCCATTAAATTTTAAAATGGAGTTCGAGTTCGTTTCCTTTTGAATTAAAAACACACTGATCAGCAAGCTTTTTAATAATAAAGACCCCTCTACCACTTAAATTCTCAATGTTTTCTGGAGCTGTAGGATCGGGAAGATTATTAAAATCAAATCCATCCCCTTCATCAGAAATTGTAAAAATAAGACGCTTATCTTCAATAACCTCGAGATTGATATATACTTTTTTATCTAAATTTTCGATATTTCCATGAATAATGGCATTGACCACGGCTTCACTAAGGCAAGTAAGCACATTGGCATAGAGCTCATCACTAAAACTATATTTTGCACTCAGCTCATCTATGAAATTTTCAAGGATGGTAATACTGTCAATCCGGGAAGGTAATTGCAAAGTATACAATGAAGTGTTATCTGAAAATTCTGTCTGCTTAATCATTTATCCCCCGAATTTAAATATTTAAAATAATCCCCCACTTTTATTTTGTAAAACGAATTTAATGAAGGGGTAACGGTTTTCAGCAAATCAATTTCTTTTTGCTTAATTTTTTGGAACTCCTGCATGATTAATGAATTTTCAGGTAAGGGTGTAATACCTTCTTTGCTTTCTCTTTTCTGATCTTGTTCTCGTTCCCGATCAGCTTTTTCTGCGTCAAGCAATTTACTAAGAATTTCCTGTTGTCTGCTAAGAGTTTCCTGTTGAATTCTTTTGTTTACGAGATCTGTTTCAGTTTGTTCCATCTCTTTCATTAATTTATCTAGATTTCCCAGAGCACCCTTTCCGTCCTTGTTTTCCATTTTATTGAATTCCTGCATGGCTTGCCTTATCATCTGTTGTTCTCTGGCCATTTTTGCTAACTGTTCACTCATTTCCCGACTGCTTTTTCCCTGCATTCCGCTTTTCTGCTGACCTTGCTTTTGCATATCTTGCCTTGCTTTTTGCATGTTTTTATTCAATTGTTCCTGCATTTTGCTGAGCTGAGACAGATTCTGTTTTTGTTTACCTTTTCCTCCGGCTTTGCCATTCTGCTGCGCTTGTTGTAATTGCTCTAAGGCTTCATTTAACATTAAAGCAAGGTTATTTATAGAAGTCATAGCAAATTGTTGGTTGCGGTTTGCTTCTGCTGTACGTCGCTCACCGAGGCTTTCAATGGCCTTTCCAACGTTGAAGTTTATGGCCTGAATTTCCTTATTCACAACTGATTGGATTTGAGGAACCTTCTTACTGAGCGAATACAAGCTATCTTCGATCATTTTTAGATTGACCTGAATATCTTTCTGCTTTTGGCTCTGAATGATATAATTCGGATCACTAGAATTGATTTGCCTTACCGTTTGCATGGTTTTTTCCTGATCAAAAGAGCTGGTAATCAGGTTATCTAGGATTTCACGGAGACTTTTGGCATTAACTTCGCTTTCCTTTTCTTCTGATTCCTGTTGCATACTCTGCAAATCTTTTGTTAGTTTTTTTATTTCTGCTGCGGCCTTCTTTTGACTTTCTGAAGCTTTCTTCTGATCCTTTTTTTCAAGACTTTCTGAGCTTTTTTGTTGTTCATTGTCTATTTCTTTCTGAGCTTTTTCCTGATTTTCAAAGTCATTCTTTTGTTCCAACTCCTCATTCTTTTGTTCCAGTTCTTTGAGTTCTTGTTTTAAATCTTCAAAATCATCCTGCAACTGTTTTTGTTCTTCTTTTAGATCCTCAAGCTCATTCTTTTTATCTAATGATTTTTCACTCAGTTCTTCCTGTTTTTTACCCAGCTCATTCAACTTTTCGATAGCATTACTAAGCTTTTGATCGAATTCAAGTTGTTTATATAGTTCCAATATACGATCGAGTTCCTTTTGAAGTGATTTATTGTCCATTTGTACTTTGGATAGCTCCTCTTGTGTGAGGGTTTTATTATTTTTTTCAAGGAGCTTTTCGATATTTTTCAAGATTTCGCGAGTCTTTTCATCCAGAACATTATTAAAAAGTTCTTCAATCTGTTTTTGCTTTTCTAGAATTTCTTCATTTTCTTCCCGTTGTTCTGCTAAATTTTGTTTGTTATCTTTTTGAATCTCTTTAACTAATTCATTTAGCTCCTTTTGTTTTTGAAGAAGATTTTCGATCTGCTTTCTTTCTTCAAAAGACAGATTCTTTTTATTCAGAAGGTTTTGGTTCAATCTTTTACTCTCTTTTTCTAACTGAGCAGATTTTTTGATTGCCTGTTCAATCTTTTTCTTAAGCGCGCCGGTATTTGCCTCTAATTTTTTCTCCAAATCAGCTTCTGAAGGTAATTTCAAGGTTTTTATAGCCGATTTAACTGATTTTGGCCCATTTACCCCATCATTATCAAATACTTCAAAATAATATTCAATCTGCTCTCCTGGTTTTGCTGTTACCTCGTTTGCATCCCATATATAGAAGAAATTACTTTGTAGCGCATTTTTATCGAACTTTATAGATTGCATTTGCACTTTATTATCTTCATCCGTTTTTCCCGAAAGTACCCTGAAGTTGAAATTTAGTTTTGAAAAACCATGATCATCACTGGCTTGCCCAACAAAATAAAGCAGCTTGGAATTTACAGAGTCCGGTCGTTCGTTAACATCAATTACTGGTTGGAGATCAGGAATAACCTTTAGCTCATAGGAAACTAGGTCAGATTCGACAACCTCTTTATTAATTGGTCTGATACTGTAAGAAAGATTTTTAATGGCCCTATAGCTGAAGTTAAATATGTTTTCTTCGGATTCTCTCAAAGGAAAACTTTTTTTGTCCATAACCATGTCTATCTGTTCAGAGTTTTGTGCTCTAAATTTCCACTTGATACGAGAACCTTCCGGAACGGTTAAGTCGCCGGTATTTTCCAGTTTTTCATTACTTTTATTTAGATAAGACGGATATTCAATTAGTACATCAAAATCAAGCAGAATGGGGCGTGCCTTTACTTCAAGTACGTAATCTTCCGAGTGGAATTCACCAGCCTTCAATATTATCTTTTTGTCTTTCTGTAAATTTCTGAAAGTATATTTAAATCGGATGATGTTTTCCTTATCTAGCTTGAATGTATTTAGACCATCTTCAAGGTAAATTTCTGAGGGAATCTCATTGCCCGAAAGTTTCACCAAAAGCGTAAAATCACCCCCCTGCACTACAGATAAATGCTTATTTAAAATTTCAAATCTGAACGGGGCTTTCTTAACGAACCGTTTATTGTGATTTATTAATCGCTCCGTACTTTCACTAAGAATAGAAGGTGCAGAAAAGAACACAAAAACAATGATTGCTAAAGGAGCTAAAGTGTATTTTAAGTATTTTCTGTTCTCCTTAATATGAATCGCAGAAGTAAAAGGAACGGGTCTGAGTTCAGCAATTTTCTGATTAATACTGGCATCAATAAGGCTCCGCTGTTCTGGCTTAAGTTCTGAAAGCTTTTTTAATTGCAGTGTGTTAAGCAATTTATCTTTTACCGGTGTAAAATGCCTCCCAATTATTGCCGAAGCCTGTTCGTGGCTGATTGTATTCCCCAACCTGAAATACGAAAGAAGTGGATGAATAATATAGCTTGCAAGAACGAAGAGATTGCCCGCTATGAAGGTATAAAAAAGGACACTTCTGACTGCAGGATTAAAATTTCCCAGGTATTCTGCAAAAGTTAGAATTAGATAGGCCGCAAGGAAAGACGAAGCCAAAAAGATAGAACCTTTTACAACTTTATTGAGGTAATACTTTCGTATAAAACCATCAATTTTATTGATAAGGTAGGCATAGTTATCTTCACTCTTGTTCATACGGAATACTTCACCTTGATTGTTTACATGAAATTAACGAAAATTAAATATAATTGGTGTAATTCAATTACTTAATAGCATTATTAACAATTACTTGACCAATTTTAGATCAATTTTTCTTTAACAAAACCACATTTGCTACCTTTCGCTGACCTTCATGATCCCATTTTTTATTGTCGCTAGGGAAATTGACAACTCCTGTTTTCATATAATTATTTAACCATAGGGTAGTAGAACCGCCCCCGTCTAAATTAATGGCATCATTTGCGTTTAACCAGGTCATTAGCTTTGTTAATTCGAACAGGCTCATTCCGGCAGAATTTTCATTCCGGCCATCTACTGAGATCAGCAAAACCCGTTTGTTTTTTGTTATAGCTACAGCGGTTCGGGGGTGTCTGGTTTTATTGAATGAATTTGCAGCATCTAATTTTTCGACAGTCTGATTCAACAAAAGTAGGGGGCCGCTTACCATAATATCATCACCTTTAAGGGTTTGCTCCCAATCTTGTTTCCCATCCCATTTTGCGATGCTCAATTTTCCTTTATTGAATGCCAATGCAGATTCTTGATGCCCCGCTCTTTTACCATTTTTTCCGAGGCGATTTTCATTGATTACTTTACCATTAGCACGAATATAATCTACCGAGCCACCATTAGCAATGTCAAAAAAAGTCCCGTTTATTGCTGCCAGGGCATTTGAGTTTTTGCCAAAATCACTAGTAATTAACAGTTTTTGGGGATCATAACCCAAATCAAAAAACAGCTTTTTCCTAGGTTTTATTTCTAGAATACTTACATTCTGATTGGAATTAAACAGCGTTTTATTAAACCAGAAAGTCTTTAAATGAACCCCAGGCGAGATTTTTTCTTTCACCCATGTTGCTTTTAACACAGCGAGAGAATCAGACTGCGCAAATACGACGGAAGTGAGTGTGAAAAACAGTGCTGCGGTAATGGAAAGGGTTTTCATTTGAATATAAATTGTTTTTAATACCGCATGTGCAAGATGGATCCTATGATGATTATAAGCGGGTGATGAAAACACCAACAGCATGAAAAACGCTCCCATCTGTGTTTCATGTTTATTTCAATCAGATCTGGTTCATCAGAATTAAACCTTATCCAATTTTACCAAAATTAGGAAAATAAAAAGCCCCGGCAAAGTCAACATGCCGGGGTTTCTATTTTTACGAAAAGCTATTTATTTCTTAGGATCTAACGCTTCTGAGATACGAACCATTACATCATCAAGATGTGCTCTTAATACCGGGTTTGTATATTTAGGTAAAGCTGCTTTAACCTGCAAAGACAAGGATTTAAGTTCCTGTCTGGCCATAGGGCGGATATCTGATTGTGAAACGTCTATCTGCGGACCTGCAAATGCTGCAAACTGTGCTGGTACCGGTGTTTCATTTTCGTTCAGTAGATATGACATCCTTTCGATGTAGGCACGCTGCAAGTTACGGCGGTAGGTATCTAAATTGGCTCCGGTTTTCAATTCAGACCAAATGCCATTACGCAGATCTAGCATTAATTCGTCCATCTGATAAGCTGAAGCACCATTTTTCGCAGAATTATCAATAACTCTGTTTAAACGACCGAAATCAAGAATTCCATTCAGAACTCCAACCTGAGTTCTTCTCAAGCGGTCAACAATGCCTGCGTTGTCAAATTTGCTTAAAATATTCTGATCAAGCATCCAAGTAGGTGTCATAAACGCTTGATCGCTAATGAATTTAACCGCTTCCTTTTGTTTGGCTTTAACTACATGCGTATATACCGGTCCTTTTTGCTCATAGGTTTTATCATCTTCATAGATGCCACCAATGTTTGAACGTACATGTCCCATGTAGCGATTCCACTGACTGAGTGCCTCGCCATAAAGTTCTCTCAAGTTATCGTATGGCTTGCCTTCTTCATAGGTCCATTTTTCAATATTCGGCAAAATACGCTTCAGGTTGGCAATTCCATATTTAGAAGCTTTCATGGCATCATCTCCTAAATCTTCAGATTGCGCACGAGGATCGGTTGGATTTCCTGTTTGCTGACCATAGAAATAGATAGGATTTCCAGCTCTTTCAATGGTCCATTTGTTCAAAATTTTTGCATCTTCTTCCGGTGATTCGTTATCAAACCAGGTATAACCCCATTTAACAGCCCATTTATCGTAGTCACCAATTCCTGGATATAACACAACTCCTTCATCTCCAGGCTGGGCTATGTAGTTAAAGCGTGCATAATCCATTATAGAAGGTGCGGTACCACCCTTTCTTTTAGTAAAGGAAGGAGATCGTAGTGAATCAACAGGATAAGCCACACTTGATCCAAAGTTATGAGGAAGCCCCAGAGTGTGTCCAACCTCATGTGATGATACAAATCGGATCAACTGACCCATAACTTCATCTTTGAATTTAGGATTGCGGGCTTCCGGATTGATGGCTGCAGTTTGAACAAAAAACCAGTTACGAACCAGGTTCATCACATTATGATACCAACCTATATCTGATTCCATGATTTCTCCGGAACGCGGATCCGAAATATGCGGACCGTAGGCATTGGCAATATTCGATGCAAAATAACGAATCACTGAATAACGCGCATCTTCAGGTGACCAATCGGGATCATTTAAAGGAGCTTCCATTGCAGTGATTGCATTTTTAAATCCTGCTTCTTCAAATGCCGCATTCCAGTCTTTAACGCCTTCAATAAGATAAGGTCTCCATTTGACTGGTGTAGCCGGATCAATGTAATAAACAATCTGTTTTTTAGGTTCTACTAGTTCACCGCGCTTGTAAGCGGCCGGATCTTTTGGTTCCAGCTTCCAACGATGAATGTAGCGTGTAACCTGCGCTTTTTGTGCATCCAGTCCATAATCTGTTTGGCTTTGGCCGAAAAATCCAACCCTATCATCCGAAAAACGAGGCTTAAAAGGAATTTTTGGTAACAAGAGCATTGAATTGTGAATTTCAACAGTCATTGAACCAATCGATTTATCTCCCGGAGGATCTGTAGCACGGTATGTTTTTAATGAACGAACCTCAATATTGACCGGGAAAGATTTGATCGTATCAACAAAGGTGCGGGCCTCGTCCATAGTAGTTATTTTATACTGTGTACGAACCGACTGAGGCAAACCAAGTGATTGAACGTCTTTTGCATACAGATCAGTAACATCAATTACTACCGAGCTCGAATCTTTGTTTATCGCCTTGATGTCAAATGAAGATAGCACAGCATCCAAATTGGAATTCTTAACGGCCTCAAACATCTCTGTTTTTTTATCTGCGATATTGCGGTAAGAAGGAATTCTAATCATTACCTGCTTATCGCGTCTTTGCCATTTCCAGATCTGCTCATTTAGTTCTTCGCCGCCATAGGTTCCATCAACAGTCGGAGTTTTTGCATAGCGGGTAACCACAAGCATTTCACGATTGAACAATGAATCGGGAATCTCATAAAAATATTTTCCATCCAGTCTGTGAACTTTAAACAAGCCCTTATCTGTTGTTGCTTTATCTGTTATGACTTCTTTATAGGGTTTTATGCCGGGTTTTGGAGGAGTTGCTGCTGCCGGTGATGCCGGCTTAGCTGGTTCAGCAGCCGGAGTAGCAGGTTTGTTGCGATCCTGTGCCTGAACATTATTTAGTTCCGTTACAAATATCAGAGCTAATAATGCAGCAAACTGCACTTTGCGATAGTTTATTGTCATATGATTTTATAAAATGGTTAGTTAATAGGAATTTACAAATCTATTGATTGAATTGAAAATGCATAATTTTTTAACATCTTTTGATAATAAATTTATTGTAACATTGATATTCAACATAATTCTGAAACAGAAAAATGGTTCTAAACAGCATTTTTTAATTGAAAGTATAAAATTGTTTTAGCAAAAAACAATTTTATAAAAGCCTAAATTATTTTCTTCAGGGTTAATATTACCCGCTCCTTACCTTTACCGTCTTTGGCTGCAACATTTATTACAAAGCTTCGGCCGGTTCGCGACCTGAGCATAATATCTATTTCTGAGAGTGACATTTCAGAAGCCGGTTTAAAGTTTATGGCCAGAATTTCATCAACTTTTATAAGTCCGGCTTGTTCTGCCGCCGATGATGGTTCAACTCTGGTAATAATTAGTCGTTTATAATTTTCGCCGACTGAACCAATTTCTATTCCAGCCATATCATGTTCAAATGACTCTTTTAGTGGTGTAATCGGTTTAACATACATTGCTGTTCTATTGTAATCAAAAACAACATTAAAACTCTTTATGATTTCAAGGCCAATAAACCCGCCTATCGGCCCCGTTAAACCAACGCCAAGGTTACCTAGGGTGTTCATCGGGCAACTCAAACGGAATTCCGTCCATTTTTTCAAGAGAAACAGGATGCCCCGAGCCGGTATCAATAATAAGTTTTGCAGAGATCTTTTTGCCTGATTTTAATTCAATCTCACCACAAAACTTTGGAAAAATCATAGCCAATCAGACCATGAATGGGAATAACGGCATAACTTGAAAGTTCGAAAATATCCTTTTTAAGAATTGTTGCGGGGATATTTTTTGGAACAGTGTTCCCTATTCGAAAATCAACTGCAGTTGAATTCAAATTCATCTTGAGACTGAGCTATCTTCACCAAGTTACATCATAAAATAATATTCCAAGCTCTATTTTAAAGATCTTAAATAACACTCCAGTGTTTGCTTTCCATATTTCTTTTCTATTTTTAAAAAATGAACCCGATTTGTCTTCGATGTTACTACCGAAACAAATACCAAAATGATGAACAAAACAAAAATCCTGCTTATACTATTTCTTGCTGTAAGCGCATTAAGCTCCAGAATAGACTTACCGGGAAATACCACAATTTATATTGTTAGACACGCCGAAAAAGACGTTTCTGACGCTAAGAATCAGGACCCCGAACTCAGCGACGAAGGCAGGGAAAGGGCAGAGGAATTAGCCAATAAATTAAAAAAAGTTAAGCTTGATGCAGCTTTTTCTACCAAATACAAAAGAACACGTCAGACTGCCTACCTCTCTGCGAAAAACAATAATATTGAGGTTCAGACATATGAGGCACAAGATTTTCGTGGCATTGTAGAGCTTGTAAAAACAAAGTTTCCTAAGAAAAAGGTTTTAATCGTTGGGCATTCCAATACTGTACTTGAATTGCTGGAGGCATTTGGTGCCCGCCGGCCCCTTGCTGTACTGAAAGATGAGGATTATGATTTTTTCTTTGAGGTAAAAATTGATCCTGAGGGAAAAGTGGCTCTTAAAACAAAGCATTATGGGAAGGCACATCATATTAGTAGTTTAAAACAGAAAAATCTACAGTAAAGTATAAAGGGGAGAATGAAGAAAGAAACTGCTTTAAGCCTATTTTTTGGTGGCACGGCCTATTTGGGGATGCCGCATAATGAGGCCTTTAAAAAACTTGTTTTTGAAGGCATTGAAATTTATGGAGTAAATCACGGTGCCTCCAGAAATAATAACATCACCCTTGATATTTTTTCTCTTGCTGAGAATGAAGCAGCTAGACGGTTCTGGGCAGAAGACTCGATCCTTTTGTCGAGTGGATACCTTGCAGCTCAGCTAGTAGTACAGCACTATTTTAAAACTCATCTGTTAATTTATGCCCCAGATACTCACTCGGCACTTTGGATCGGAAATCCCGAGGCAACAAGGATAAAGTTTGTAGATTGGATAGAAAAAACAATCTTGCTGATCAATACATCAGATCAACCTGTAATGATTATCAGCAACTCTCTGAACAACTTGATACCGGAGATCTATAATTTTGACTGGCTAAAATCTATAGATCCCAATAAAGAGCTTGTATTACTAATAGATGATTCGCATGGAATTGGTATTACGGGAGATCAGGGAGAGGGTATTTATAGTAGATTGCCTCAACTACCTCATATTGAAATTTTTGTTATTGCCTCTATGGCCAAGGCAATGGGCTTGGATGCGGGGGTGATTTTAGGAAAGCGGTTAAGCATAAAAAATTTGAGAAGTTCAGCAGTTTATGTTGGCAGTTCACCACCATCACCCGGGATGCTTTATGCTTTTGTTCATGCCGGAGATATTTACGCACACGAGCTTCAAAATTTGCGAAGGAATTTAAGGCTCTTTACAGATCTGCTTGAATCCACAAAAAATCTGTTTTTTATCAATGATTTTCCCGTTTTTCAATTGTTGGATGATGAGCTTGGGAAAGATGTGTTAAAGAATGGCATCAATATTTCATCTTTTCCATATCCTGACCCGATGGGTAAATCAATCCACAGGATCGTGATTACCAGTATTCATGAAAGAGAGGAGCTTGAAATACTGGCAAATGCCATTAATGCGGTTTAGTGTTTCTAGAAGGTGGGGGGAGTACAAGACTTAAAAGTCAATATGTACTAAATATCCAGGCTTACAGTTCTTCAAAAGGAATATCCATTAACTCATAATTCTTCCAGCCTATGAAATCAAAATGCCACCATTCATTATTCAGCACTCTGAACCCGTACATTTCCATTGTGCTACGCAGTAATTCTCGGTTCTGAATAACATTGGCTGGGAGGTCCTTATAATCTGATGCGGCTTCGGCAGCAAAACTGTCGTATGTAGTCGGCATTTTCAGTTCTTTTCCGGTTTTTAGGACAATGAGAGTCAGGTCTATTGCGCAACCCCGGTTATGTCGTGATCCATCCTTTGGGTTTGCAACAAAACTCTTATCGCTGGCAATTTCAAAGAATTTAACTGTTACGCTGTAGGGGCGATAGCCGTCAAATATTTTAAGACCCAAACCGGATTTTCTCAGATCATTTTGAACATTTCTAAGGGCCTCGGCCACCGGTAGCCTGGCAAATGCCCTCGCCTGTTTGTATACTGCTTGTCTAGCGAAATTATTTTTTCCGGCATACCTGATTTCCAGTTTAATATCAGGGATAAGTTTTTTGATTTCGACTAATTGTTTGTTTTTATCAAGTTCAACAGATTTTTCGTAGGCGGCGTAATCCTTGATGACCTCTAATCCATAAGGATTATTATTCTGCGCATAAGCACCTGTGAATACAGACAGTAGAATTAGTAGAAGAAGTTTTTTCATTAGCGGTTCGAAACAATCAGCAGGTCTAGATCTTTCATTGGGATATTAAATCGGTCGGACAGATCTTTGTTGGTAAGCTTTCCCTGATAAAGGTAGATTGCATTCCGGATGCCGGGTCTTTCCCAAATCAGATTCATTATGCCCCCCATTTCCCCTATATCAAGTATGATCGGCGTGAAAATATTTGTTAGAGCATAGGTTGCCGTACGTGATACTCTCGATGCAATGTTTGGTACACAGTAATGAATCACATCGTGTTTTCTGAAAGTTGGAACTGTATGATTGGTAACTCTTGAGGTCTCAAAGCAACCTCCCTGATCAATACTAACATCAATAATCACAGAATTTGGCTTCATTTTGCTTACTGTTTCCTCTGAGACAATACATGGGCTTCTTCCGTGATTGGCGCGAATGGCTCCAATCGCAACATCACAACTGCAAATGGCTTTTTGTAAAACCACCGGCTGAATAACAGAAGTAAAAACACGACTCCCAATATTGTTTTGCAGCCGGCGTAACCTATAAATAGAGCTGTCAAAAACTTTGACCTCGGCACCAAGCGCAATTGCGGTTCTGGCAGCATATTCACCCACCGTTCCGGCACCTAAAATAACGATTTCGGTTGGAGGTACCCCGGTTATTCCACCCAGCATCAGACCTTTACCATCAAACACATTACTCAAGTATTCGGCAGCAATAAGCACAGATGTTGCTCCCACAATTTCACTCATTGCCCTGACAACACTGAGTACATTGCCCTCATCGCGGAGGTATTCAAATGAGAGTGCGGTAATATTCTTCTTCATCAGTGACTTCAGAAAATCTACTTTCAAGCTCGACATCTGAAGAGCTGAAAAAAGAACCTGTCCCATCTTCATCATTTCAACTTCTTCCTCTGTAGGAGGGGCAATTTTTATGATTAGATCTGCTTTATAGATTTCCTTTTTATCATAAACAATCTGAGCTCCCTGTTCACTGTAATGATTATCTTTAAAATTGGCTGCAAGTCCGGCACCGGCTTCAATCATGACTTCATGTCCATGTTGGACCAATAAGCCAACAGATAAAGGCGTTAATGCGATTCTGTTTTCCTGAAAAGAAGTCTCTTTCGGGATCCCGATATAGAGATTATTCTTTTTGTTTTTAAGCTCCAACATCGCCTCCTGCGGTTGCATCATGGCTTGTTTTGCAATGTCAGATAATTCACTCATGGTTCGGGTTTTATTAAGGGAAATGAAGATACAAAAAATTTAAAAAAGGAAGGTCTTAATTAAGAATTATTAAGTTTAAACCTTGTTAGCCTCAATATTCCTTACTCCTCTTTCAACATCAAGTATCTTTATTTCGAGGTAGTGAAGAGGCCAAAGGTCACTTATGTTTTGCGGCCATTCGATAAAACAGTATTCTCCCGAGGATAAATATTCTTCAAATCCAATATCAAAGGCTTCTTCCTGAGATTTGATACGAAAGAAATCAAAATGATATATTTTGCCCTCGGGGTAAACATATTCATTTACTATGGAATAGGTAGGACTATTTGCTGTTTCTTTCACACCCAAAGCAAAACATAGGGATTTGATCAGCGTTGTTTTGCCAGCACCCATTTCGCCCTCAAATAGAAAAACTTTTTCTTTTTCTGCAAACTTGAGTAGTTCCGATGCTGCCTCATGCAGTTCTTCTTCCTGATTGACACGGATGTTCATAAAAACTTTTAAACAGAATTATTTCGGACTGTAGGTTACATAAGGAACAATCATTTCTTCCATGGAAATGCCTCCATGTTGAAAGGTTTCGTTAAAATAATTTACAAAATGGTTGTAATTGTTAGGGTAAACGAAAAAATTATCCTCTTTTGCGAATATAAAATTCGAACTCATATGCAGTTTTGGAAGCATGGCTTCATACGGATTTTTAACATGAAACACATCTTTTGACACAAAATCGAGGTTTTTCCCCTGTTTATATCTCAAATTTGAGTTCGTATTCCGGTCGCCAATAACTTTACTTGGATGTTTAACCCGGATTGTGCCGTGATCAGTTGTAATAATCAGTTTTATTTTTTTCTGGGAAAGTTTTTTTAATGCATCTAGCAAAGGAGAATGCTCGAACCATGAAAGGGTTAAAGAGCGATATGCTGCTTCATCATTTGCAAGCTCCCTAATCATTGCCATATCTGTACGAGCATGAGAAAGCATGTCGACGAAATTATACACGATAACATTCAGGTCATTACCCATTAAATTATTAAGGTTTTCACTGATGTTTTTACCTTGTTCAAAGGTTAGAATCTTATTATAGGAGTGTTTGCAGTCCTTTCGCATGACCCGCTGAATCTGATCGGCAAGAAACTTTTCTTCGAATAAATTTTTACCTCCCTCATCCTCATCATTTTGCCACATTTTTGGAAATCGGCGCTCCATTTCAAGAGGCAATAAACCTGAAAAAATTGAATTCCTAGCATATTGAGTAGCAGTAGGTAAAATGCTGAAATAAGTGTCTTCTTCATCGATGCGGTAATATTCTATCAAAATCGAATTGATCATTTTCCACTGGTCATATCTCAGGTTATCGATCAGTATGAAGAAAGTAGGCTTTTTAGGCTCCAGCGATGGAAACACTTTTTTTACAAAGAGTTGATTCGATGTGATCGGTCCATCCTCCGGATCTTTTAGCCATTTCAAGTAGTTTTTTTCAATAAATTTCGAAAATTGAACATTAGCCTCTGATTTTTGGACAGTTAGAATCTCATGCATACCTTCATCTTCAAGCTTCTCGAGTGAAAGTTCCCAGTACACTAGTTTTTTATAAACTTCCACCCATTCTGTAAAACTCAGGTTTTCATTGAGTGTCATTCCTAAGGTTCTGAAATCCTGGCGATAAGCCATTGATGTTTTCTCACTGACCAAGCGTTTATTATCGATTAGTTTTTTTATCGTAAGTAAGATTTGTTTTGGATTTACCGGTTTAATCAGATAATCATCTATTTTAAATCCAATTGCATCTTCCATCATATATTCTTCCTCATTTTTAGTGATGAGCACAATTGGAATATCGGGATCGATAGATTTAATTTTGGCGAGAGTTTCGAGTCCGGTTAAACCGGGCATATTTTCATCAAGGAAGACAAGATCGAAATTTTCCTTTTTAAAACAATCCAGTGCATCATTACCATTGGTTACCGTTTTAATCCTGTAGCCTTTTTCATTAAGAAAAAGTATGTGTGGCTTTAAGAGGTCGATTTCATCGTCGGCCCACAATATGGTTGTTTCCTGCATTTCATTGTAAAATTAATAATTAAAAAAGCCTCGAACTTATTTATACGTTCAATTGTCATTAAAAATAACAATTTTTGTGCCGTAAGATTCTGAATCTTGAATAAGAAGAAAATAATTAATGATCCGGTTTATGGTTTCATCACCATACCATCAGAATTGGTGTATGATCTGATTCAGCACCCCTATGTTCAGCGTTTGCGATATATCAAACAACTGGGAATGACCCACCTGGTTTATCCTGGAGCT
>JBDNGV010000375.1:0-5618 GCA_041689125.1 Daejeonella sp. | reverse complement strand
TATTATGTCTGGAACCGGACGCTCGAAATGTACGGGAAGCCCATCCTTGCCTATTATCCCGATACTGAAGCGGTTGAGAAAATGGTTAGCACAAAGGGTCCCAGCAGTTTTTATGAATCCGTTGAGAATCGTAAGGAATGTTGCGGGATCAGAAAAATTGAGCCTTTGAAGCGTGCTATTGCCGGTAATTCATGCTGGATTACCGGAATACGTGCTGAGCAATCTCTGAATAGGGAGCATATGGATTCGGTTGAATGGGATGACGCGAATCAGATAGTGAAGTTCCATCCTATTTTCGATTGGACACTAGAGCAGGTTAAAACATATATCCACGAAAATAATATACCTTATAATCCATTGCATGACAAGGGCTTTCCAAGTATCGGATGTGCGCCATGTACAAGGGCAGTAAATGATGGGGAAGATTTCAGAGCCGGTCGCTGGTGGTGGGAAGATCAGGATAAAAAGGAATGTGGGTTACATACTTCCTGATAGATTGATACAAATTTTCGCAGATTACGCGATTTTATAATTTAATATGAATAAACAGGACACCACTTATTTAGACCAGCTTGAAGCCGAAGCAATATATATATTGCGTGAAGTTGCCGGCCAGTTTGAAAAACCAGCTTTGTTATTTTCCGGCGGAAAGGACTCGATAACACTTGTCAGACTTGCTGAAAAGGCATTCAGACCAGGTAAGTTTCCCTTTCCTCTGGTACACATTGATACTGGTCATAATTTTCCTGAAACAATTAGCTATCGTGATAACATGATCGCTAGGATTGGAGAGAAATTGATTGTTGGTCATGTTCAGGATTCAATTGATCAAGGAAAAGTAATAGAGCAGACCGGGAAAAATGCAAGCAGAAATGCACTGCAAACTGTTACTTTACTGGACACCATTTCCGAGAATAAGTTTGATGCCTGTATAGGCGGTGCCCGCAGAGATGAGGAAAAGGCTCGTGCAAAAGAGAGAATATTTTCGGTCCGTGATGAGTTTGGCCAATGGGATCCAAAGCGTCAGCGACCTGAACTATGGAACATTTACAATGGTAGGATTCACAAGGGAGAAAATGTCAGGGTGTTCCCAATCAGTAACTGGACGGAGCTGGATGTCTGGAATTATATCCGCAGAGAGGGAATTGAGTTACCATCCATCTATTTTGCGCATGAGCGCGGGGTTATTACCAGGAATGGACAGTTAATGGCTGCTGCTGAATGCCTGAATATGGATCATGAGGATCATATTGAACGCAAGAATGTTCGTTTCAGAACCGTTGGAGATATGACTTGTACAGCTGCAGTTGAATCGGATGCAGATCAAATTGATGATATCATAGAAGAGATCAAATTTTCAAAAATCAGTGAAAGAGGTGCCAGAATGGATGATAAAGTATCCGAGGCAGCCATGGAAGACCGTAAGAAGGGGGGATATTTTTAATATGGATTTACTAAAATTTTTTACTGCCGGAAGTGTTGACGACGGAAAGAGTACCTTAATTGGCCGTCTGCTTTATGACAGTGAGTCGATACTTGCCGATCAGCTCGAGGCTTTGCAACAGTCGAACCGTAAGAATGATGACGGAACTATCGATCTTGCCATTTTAACAGATGGTTTAAAGGCTGAGCGTGAACAGGGTATAACCATTGATGTTGCCTATAAATATTTTCAGACTGACCGTAGGAAATTTATTATCGCAGATACGCCTGGGCATATCCAGTATACGCGTAATATGGTTACTGGAGCATCCAATTCTGACCTGGCGATTATTCTGGTTGATGCCCGTAATGGAGTGGTAGAGCAAACTATCCGACACTCATTTCTGGTATCCCTTCTTGAACTTAAACATGTGGTAGTTTGTATCAATAAGATGGATATGGTTGCTTTTAGTGAAGATGTGTTCAACTCGATCAGAGAAGCTTACGCTGCAATAGCAGTAAAACTTAACTTGAGGGAGGTAACTTATATTCCAGTAAGCGCGCTTAAGGGAGATAATATTGTTAATAAATCAGAAAAGATATCCTGGTATCATGGGAAAAGCCTGCTGGAGCATCTCGAAACAATTGAGGTAAATGAGGCAGTTCTGTCACATCAGGCACGTATGCCTGTACAGTGGGTAATTAGGCCACAAACTGATGCACTACATGATTATCGTGGTTATGCCGGTCGTATTTTAAGTGGAAGTTTTCATGTGAATGATAAAATCACGGTTTTGCCATCCGGAATCCATTCTGAGATCAGTAAAATTGAAACTAACTTCATTGAACAGGATGAAGCGCAGTCAGGAATGTCTGTGACTCTTCACCTTAAGGATAATATTGATATTGGACGCGGCGACATTCTGGTTAATTCGTCGCACGAGCCTCTGGTTTCGCAGGAGATTGAAGCAGATCTATGCTGGATGGATACGCGCCCGCTGGATACTTCTATTATGTATCTGATTCAACATAATAGTAAGGTTAGCAAATGTAAAATCCGCGAAATTCTGCATAAAGTGAATATCAATACACTCGAAAAAATAGAAACAGATACTTTTCAATTAAATGATATCGGCCGGATTGTCCTCAAAACTGCAGAATCTCTTGCTTTTGATCTTTATCAGGACAATAAATTGAATGGGGGCGCAATTCTGATTGATCCGCGTACAAACCTGACTGTCGGAGCATTGATGTTCCGCGCTAACGCAGGATAATTTTAGTTTGCGTTTTTTAAATATTCCTAGGCTGACGTATTCTGTTGATTTTTAACAGATATGTCGCCTTTTCAAGTTTTAATAGTTTTGTTATCCTCATTGAAAATCTCCGTAATATTGCTGAAATTGCTATTGGGCTAATCCTTTTATCTGTCTTCAAATTGGATATGCATAGCAAAATCCTTAACTTTGTTAAAATCATAAAACTTGAAAGTAGTCTTAAAAAGAGTTAATGATGCGGTTCATTTTGAAGCATCCTCCCCGTCATCTATGATAAAAGTACATATTGATGGTTCTCCTGACATCGGTGGTCAATCACTAGGTGTACGACCTATGGAAATGGTGCTCATGGCCTTAGCTTCCTGTAGTTCGTTGGATATGGTGACAATTCTTAAGAAGCAAAAACAAGTAATCGAAGATTTTTCGGTTAATGTTGAAGCAGAGAGAAGAGAACAAATTCCCACTATCTTTACAAAGATCCACTTATTCTTTAATCTAAAAGGGGATATCGATATCGCTAAAGCTGAAAGAGCCGCAGAGCTTGCAGTTAAAAAATACTGTTCTGTTCATGATATGCTGGTTGCAGGAGGAGTGGAAATTAATTATTCTCTGGAGATTAGTAAATAATTAATTAGCAAATGAGACAATTTGTCTATTTGTCAATTTGTCAATGAGAGGCAGCTAATTATCAAATGAGTATGTTTTTGGTATTTCCCCCTTTCTCTTAAAACTTCCCACTTATTACTTATCACTTACGACTTATAACGGTTTGCAGCTACCCGAAGGGCGGGATTTTTACCACTAAACTGTCTACCACCACAAAATCCGTTAGCTAACGTACACAAAGCTTCATTTAACCACTGAACCGCCAATTTTTTGTAGGTGCTGTGTGTGCCTTGCATGCACTCCCATTGCTACTGCTAAAGTAGCGATAAAATCTAGAGGGTAAAAGTCCCTTGTCGGCGAGTTGAGATAGCGTAATCGAGCCGATTAGCAAACGGCAAGCTGGTTTTGCGTGAGCAATGCAGTGAAGGAAGCCGAGCGGCAAAAGTCTGTACCGAGGAACACGAATTGCATAAGAGGCTGGTTAAACTGGGTAAGCATACACAGCAATGCGAAGCCTTAAGCTCAAGAAGGTTTAACCAGTAGATGCAGCGGTGATAGACGGAAAGAGGGAGTGCTTACCGAGGGAGGTTTTTACAACCACGAGATGGTTAAGTAAAGGAGTCAGCAGAAGCCATAGTACTTGGGGCAACGAGGTGTCAACAAACGGCACATGGTCTCACAAACAAGGAAGGGCTGAACGTGAATTGGTTCTTAATTTACAACGGAATGGCGCAAGCTATAGCCCTGTAAAAGCAGAACAGGAAGAATAAAATGTAAAACAAAAGCAAAAGAATTGATTGCACAAGTACTACGTCCTCAAAACCTCCAAAAGGCATTGCAACAAGTAATCGCCAATAAAGGAAGTGCAGGCATCGATGGTTTAAAAACCACCGAGCTAAAAACCTATGTACAAAAACATAGGGATGCACTACTGGAAACAGTAAAGGACAATAAATACCTACCGCAATCAATCTTGGGAGTAGAGATACCTAAAGGCCGGCAGGCAGGTTTGACGAGGTAGACCATTGCTTGCTACTGAATTTGATTTATCGCAAGGTAAAATGCCCAGTTACCCTGAGGTTGATCCGTAAATGGCTACGAGTACCGATACAGATCAAAGGCAAATTAGTAAAACGAAGAAAAGGCGTAATGCAAGGCAGTCCAATAAGCCCACTACTATCCAATATTTTGCTAAATGAGCTGGATAAAGAACTGGAAAGAAGAAAGCTAAAATTCGTACGCTATGCCGATGATTTCAGTATCTACTGCAAACGCCCTTCTGATGCAAAAATAGTAAGCAAAGCCATTACCAAATACTTGGTAACACGTTTAAAGCTGAAAGTGAATGCAGAGAAGAGTGGAATAGTAAAACCAGTAAAGTTTACGATACTGGGATTTACGTTTGCATCCACGTACCAAAAAGGAGTAAAGGGGGCTTATCAGCTAACAGTAGGAGAAAAGGCTTGGGCAAAACTGAAAGAGAAGTTAAAGGCAGTGACCCGGAAAACGCTATCCAAAAGTCTGGCAGAACGCATCGTTAAGATAAACGAGATTACCCGAGGCTGGCTCACCTATTTTAAGGGGAGCAGTATTGCTGGTAAACTGCGGGATATAGACGGCTGGTTGCGCAACCGACTAGGCTATTGCATTTGGACTGATTGTCTCAAAGAGATCCCTTTGGGAGAAGAAACCCGAACGTAAACGGAAGAACCTGATACGCCTAGGGGTAGATGCCGACCACGCCTATGCATGGAGCAGGACAAGAAAGGGAGGCTGGCGCATAGCGCAGAGCCCAATTCTTAACACGACCATAACTATCAAACGTCTAAAACAAAAGGGCTACATCCCGATGCTGGAGATTTACACAAAACTCAACCCATCAATTTGCGAACCGTCCCGAACGTTTTCGGGATGGTGTGAGAGGCGCACCTCATCGCTTACAAGCGGTGAGGCCGTCTACTCGATTAGCGTTTCGTTGGTTTTTCTAAGCATTAATTGTCGATGTTATATTCTGAAAAAAGACCTGTGCCCTCATCATATTTTAATACCATTTCTGGCTTATCTTCTTCAGTGAGTATAATAACAACATCACTTCTGCTGGCTAAATCTTTCATTATTGAATACAATTCAACTTCCATTTGTGGGAATCCAGTTGCGCCTAAAAGTATCGCCTTCCAATCACTGCTATCTAAAAATATTTTTGAAGTAGGCGTTTAAGTGATAATCATTTTATAGGTGCAAGGGGCGTTTTTTACCATTCTGGTCATTAGGTTTTCAAAAATGCCCACTTTCATCTGATGCCTGTTAAACCGGTAC
>JBDNGV010000374.1:0-4358 GCA_041689125.1 Daejeonella sp. | reverse complement strand
ATCGTTACCATAAGTGATGAAAAAACCAGTATGCAGACTGAAATTGACAAAATTGAAGCAGAACTGGATATTGCAACAAGTAATAACCTAAAACTTTCGGAGGAAATGATGAAAGAACAGGAAATAGCAAGAGAAAAGATAGATGAGTTAAGAAATTCCCTTAAACAAGGTCAGCTAACACAAGGCCAACTTGCAAAAGCAAAGGAAGAAATAAAACAACTAAAATACTTTGTTGCCAAATACTCAACAGAAATAGATAATTTAAAAAAACTAAATCAAGACCTAACTACTGAGCGGAATGACCTAATGTCGGTAGTTGATTCAGTTAGTACCAAAGCCTCTAAACTTAAAAAACAGAACGAGGAGTTATATATTAAAGTTCAGGCTGCCGTTGCAATAAAATCAGGAAATGTCTCAATATTAGCATATAACATTAGAAACAATGGCAAAGAGAATATGGTTAGCCGTGCCAGTACAACTGATAAGCTTAAGGTAAACTTTTCTCTTGTAAATAATTCATTAGCTGAAAAAGGGATTCATAATGTTTTCCTAAGGGTAATAGACCCGAACGGTAATCTGATTTTATCAAATAATGGAGGAGTATTTATGTCAGATAATGACGAACTACAATATTCCTATAAAACCGCTATAGAATTTGCAAATGACGGAAGAGACTACACCATTGACTGGTCAGATGGCAAGACATACCAGAAAGGCATCTATACGGTTATTCTCTATACGGATGGATATACGATGGGAAAAGGCTCAGTAAGTTTGAGATAATTTAAAGTTAGGTGAGTATCTAATTCAGGCATATCCTGTTCTAATCCTGATTTTCAACAATTGGCAATTCTATAAAAAATGTAGTACCTACATTCGGGGTAGTTTCAAATGTTATATTTCCGCCAATATTTTCAATAGCCTTTAAAACAAATGCAAGACCGAGCCCTGTGCCAGAGCTTTTTGTTGTAAAATTGGGCTTAAAAATCCTATTTTCTAGTTCTGCTGGGATCCCGGTTCCATTGTCTTTTATCTCAACACAAATCGAACCTGACTTGCGATAAAGAAGAATATGAATAGTAATATGCCTTTTATCAGATTTGGCCTCAATGGCATTCTTAATTAAATTATTAAAACATCTTAATATTTGGTCTTTATCTGCATTAACAATAATATCACTACCGGATTTATTATCAAAATGAATGGTTGTTTGTTCAGTTTGACTGTAAAGTATGATGGATTGCTGTATTATCTCATTGAGATTTACCTGCTCTAACTTGGTTTCAGGCATTTTTGCAAAATTAGAGAACTCAGAGGCAATATGAGACAGACTTTCTATCTGCTCAATAAATGATTGGGTGAATCGTTCAAACTTTGTCTCAAATTTTGGATCCTTTTCCTTCCATGATTTTTCTAGTAACTGAACCCCGAGTTTTAGGGGAGTTAGCGGATTCTTGATTTCATGAGCAACCTGCTTAGCCATTTCTTGCCAGGCTGTATCCCGCTCAGAACGAGCAAGCTTTATTGCACTTTGTTCAAGTGCAGATATCATCAAGTTGTACTCGTTGATCAGATTACCTATCTCATCATTCCGCTTCCAATTGATGTATTCATTCTTAGTCCCAATTTTTGTATCACGAAGGAGTTTTTGGATCAAAGTTAGCGGACTTGTAATACGATTGGCAACAAAAACAGCAAAAAAACCTATCGCAACAAATACTAGGGCATAAACATTGATTAGTGCATTTAGAAAGATGCCTAACCGTTCCTGATAATCCTTTTCATTTGAAAAATATGGAAGTCCTAAATAAGCAATCACTTCACTTTTACTGTTCCGAAGAGGTACATATGCCGCAATATATGACAGGTTCCCAATTCGATTTCTGTTTATAAATTCTGATTTCTGCAATTTGTTAAGAAATAAATAAGCTAATGCATTCATCTGAGGTGCTATTAACCCATTCTCGTAGATTTTAGGTTGTGTAGAATGCAAGAGTATACCATTCAGATCGAAAATATTCAAATCTACCCCATTTAGATCGGCCAAGCTATTAAATGCAACTTCTGCCTGCTCATCCAGATTTGGCATCCCAAAATCAACAATCTGCTTATTTATGCCCGATGAGATCTTGGTAATTTTATCTAATACCGTGTATTCCTGCTGATCTCGATACTGCTGACTAATATTGTAAAGGGTAATTATACCTGTAATCAACAACGTAATAACAACTGCAGAAACCATGGATACTTGAATCCTTGTTTTATAAAGCATCTTGTTAGAAGAGATCATCAGCCTCCACCTGAAATTCCGGAAACTGATATTATAATTTTGGAAATTATTCCAGAATAACTGTAATACATAAATTAAACCAGAAAATAATAACAATACCAGAAAAATGAATGAAACCGAAGCAAGCTGAGTAAATAAACTATTTACTTCCCGACTAACAATCACAAGTTTTCGCGGATTTGGCTGAAAGATCAAATGGTTATATTGCCGGGTATTCTCAGAATTATCGACAAAAACAAATTCTCTGTCCCTCCCCTTGAATTCATTATTTACAAGATTATAAACATAATTTCCATGCTGGTTAAGTAATCTACCCTCACTATAATAGGCAAAGGAATAATCGCTAAGTTGAAGATCCTCCTTTATTTTTCCATCAATGAGCAGTTCAGGGAATACACCAACTTCATTCAGGCGCTTAGAATTAAGTTGTAAAACCAGCGTTCCGATCTTACTGTTATCTTCAATTATCGGCAATATTGCAAAATACTGTATGAAGCCAAATGTATTGTTTCTCTGATAGAAATATTCTGTGACTTTTACTGTACCCTGCATAACCAGGTTTTTGAAGTTAGAAAGCGGGATGCCCCTGTCGCCCTTAAAAAATTGGTCCTTTTCATTATACTCATAGCTCTCAAAATCATACCTAGATAAATAACCGGCCATGTACAATTTCATAAGCCTATTGCTTAATGCACTGTGATTTGACAATGGATCTTTAAAATAGGATGTAATAAATTTATCCCTGATAATTTTCTTCTCCAGATTATAGAATAAAAGAATAGCATTGGGATCGACTGATGACTCCAGTTTCCCTGCAATTATTTTTCGGCTCTCCCTCTCTTTAACAAACTGGAATTGAGATAATTTCAAAGAACCGATAATCGCACAAATCAATATACAAACAACCAAAGTTCCGGCCTTAATTTTTTCTTCATCTTTAAAATAGGCTCGAGCTGCCAGAAAAATAAGCAAAGCAAACAATAAAAAGTATATTGTAAACTCAGTGAAGAGTACATAATAAATAATAGCCAAAATCAAGGCAACCGCAAAAATCAGGATGCGCTCCATCTTATTGATATTTAATCTGAATGTTAAAGCCAATGCAAATGAAATGATCAGGTAAAGATTTAGAATGGCAAAACAGAAAATCAAAAATCCAAACCAGCTTAACCAAGTAGAATTCAAAACATTGCTGACATCAAAATTGATATTCGAATTAGTTACTACTCCATAAAAAAGATCATCGATAACATAGGCACTGAAACAAACAAACAGACCTGCGATAAGCAAGAAAAGATAGCTCATCCGCTTGCTTAGCAGATGAACAGAACTCAGAATTTGGTAACGGTAAGAATAAATAAATATAAATACCCATGTAAAGGCAAGAATATTTAAAAAGAATTCTCCAATGGATGGAAAGAAATAGCTGGATCCATAATACTTAGGATCGAAAAGTTCAATGTTATAATACCTGCTGAACCATCTGTTTTCAAGATCGATAAGCCTGAAAGCCAATACCGAGCTAAACAATAATAGAATTGCGTAACCAACATAGCCTTTATTCGCAATTGAAATATATAGATGGGTTAAAAAGATCAGGGCAAAAAAGATAGCCAATACCCACATCCATAACTCAAGATAACTATAAAATGAATTGGGTAAAGGCGTTGCGAGTTTAACAGAAAATAAATATTTACCGTTCAGATTGCGGATATTAAATACATTCTTATCGTTCAAACCGGCAATTTCCAATGTGTTTGAAGTTATTAGGTCCGGTGAAAAGCTATTCTTCAGGTATTCATTCTGATAGGGGTAATCTGACTTGACTGGAATGTAACAGATAACAGAAAAATCTGTAGAAGATTTTTTGATTACTTCATAATATCCATTTTTCCAATGGATAAATGTTGTACCTTCTCTAAGCAGGCTGTCAGATTCTATAATGATCCGGATCCCACTCCAAAAACTAAGTTTTCCTTTTACAAAGGTTTGGATATAAATATCTTCCTTTTGGCTGAACTCAGAAATGATAAATTGTGCCCACTCTCCATTATTATTAATATTTTTT
>JBDNGV010000373.1:0-7526 GCA_041689125.1 Daejeonella sp. | reverse complement strand
CGGATCTTTAAAATGCCATTCTCCACTTTAGTTTCAATTTCATTAATCGCATCGGCGTCGCCCTCTAAACGTAAACTCTCTGAATTACCCATGGTGATGTAGACATTATGTCTGCCTGAAATTGTAATACCCGAGAATCCTGATACCTGGCGCTCATCGTCTGAGCGGTATTTGTTACTGATTTCAAAATTTCGCAGTCTGCTTGCTGTGGCGAGTTCTGGTCCAATGACTAAGAAGATTGCCAATGTTAGATAATTTCTGAAGTTCTTCATCTTTATAATTTTTCAATGTTTTTCCGAGACAAGTATCCCGCATCAATAATTCTGTTTCTTATTATGATGAGACGCAACTTCTAGAATAAAGTTGCACGGTATTATTTTATTTTTGGATTTTATTTTAATTGCTTAATTCAATTCAATTTGCTTAAGCTTGATGTAGAAATTTTCGGTATCTGGAGAAAAGGCCGAATTCATTTTTATTTTTTTCCATTCTTTTTCAGGTTTGATCCATTCCAGCTTATTACCACGCTTAATTCTGATTGGCATATCAAAATCTGCTACATCTGCTTGCCAGCGATAAGAAACCTGATTCCCTACTTGTTTATATTCAAGAACAGGAATTTGCGCGTAACAGAGGTACTGATCGTAAATTTTACTCAGATTCATTCCTGTAAGCTTGTTTATATAATTCACAATTTCCTCTGTAGTGGTGGTTTTAAGACCGAATTCCATATTTAGTCCCCTTAATAATTCACGCCATTTTTTATCATCATTCAGTAATACGCGGGTCATGTGAATCAGGTTGGCACCCTTGTAATACATATCACCTGATCCCTCCTGATTCACATTGTATGGGCCGATTATAGGTTTGTTGTTCAGGATATTCGACCTAATGCCGGCAATATATCTGGCACCTGCGGCTTTTCCCTCCCTGCTTTCAACAAACAAGGCTTCCGAATACATGGTAAAGCCCTCATGGATCCACATATCGGCAACATCCTTCGCAGTAATATTGTTTCCAAACCATTCATGGCCACTCTCGTGAATAATAATATAATCCCATTTTAATCCAAGTCCGGTGCCTGAAAGATCACGACCCTTATATCCGTTTTGGTATTTATTACCATAAGCAATTGCACTCTGATGTTCCATACCCAGATAGGGCGTTTCAATCAGTTTATAACCGTCGCGGTAAAAGGGGTAAGGGCCAAACCAGTTCTCGAAGGCATTGAACATAGGTTTTACATTGGCTTCGAATTGCTTCTTAGCTTTCTCAAGATTCTCTCTAAGAACGTAATAATCAAGGGTTAAATTCCCCTTTTCACCCTGGTAATTATCATCAAAATGGACATAATCGGCCACATTGAGGCTCACATTGTAATTGTTGATTGGATAAGAAACAAACCAGTTGTATTGGGTATAGTCATTTTCCATTTCTTTTACAGAAACCAGCCGGCCATTGCTCACATTCATTAGTCCTTTTGGGACTGAGATGCTGATCAGCATACTATCAACTTCGTCCGACTGATGGTCTTTGTTAGGCCACCAAGAACTGGCACCAAAACCTTGGCATGTTACGCTGACCCAGGGTTTACCATTCTGGTCAGTAGAAAAGGTGAAGCCCCCATCCCATGGAGGATTTATGGCAATTGTTGGATTCCCATTGTAAAACACCCTGAATTCCTCCTTACTTCCCTTTTTTATGCTTTCAGGAAAATCAATGAAAACCGCATTAAATTCTCTGGTAAATGGAATTTCTTTACCCTTGTAACTCACTTTTTCGATATTCAGATTTTCAAATAGATCGAACTGAAGCCGATTGAGATCTTGAACTGCCGTGAATCTGAATAGGTTTGATCCGCTGATTTTCTTTTGGTTGATATCGAGCTTGATATCCAGGTGATAATAATTGATATCGTATGAGCTTCTTAGCGGACTTAACGTTCCTCTCAGTGTATCTGCTCTGGTAAAGGTATTGTTTAATCCTAAGCTATTGCTTTGACCCAAGCTGTTGGTAATGATGGCAATCAGAGATAGAAATAGAATGAAGAGAGTTTTTATTTTAATCATGCTGATTAATGTTGGGTATAGCTTGTAATAATTGGTCAAAGAATATCAAATGTAATTATTTTAAGAATCACAAGTGTACCGTTCAAATTAAGTTCATAATAAAATATGCATGTATGTTTTTTATTGAATGTTTGTGGCCGATTTTCATAAGAAAGCCCCCCTAATATGGTAGATAAGCTTTACCCCCGATGGTCGCATTTCAAATTCTCATATACGACCACCTTCCGGGGTCGGAACTAGCATTTTATGGTGTTTCTATAAACATACGACCGCCTTCGGGGTCGACTGATCTATTATCAAATGCTGTTTCTATAATACAAATGGACAAAGGATATTTAAGATTGATCTTGAATCCTTTAAAAAATGACATTGACCGATTGTTCAATATCATGATTTAAGGGTTAGTTGAATCCTTATGATTGCTCTTGCAGG
Source organism: Daejeonella sp. (assembly GCA_041689125.1). GTDB lineage: Bacteria > Bacteroidota > Bacteroidia > Sphingobacteriales > Sphingobacteriaceae > Daejeonella. The sequence goes on along the minus strand of JBDNGV010000373.1, from coordinate 5,025 downwards.
TTAGAATTTACTCTATTGACCCCAACGGGGTCAAATGTTTATAGAATTACCTTTGTACGGAAATCCCGACCCTGAAGGTGGTCGTATGTATTTAAAAATCTCATATACAGCTAATTGTGGTCGGGTAACGAAAATTTTTAATCGGAAACTAGTGTAAAGGAATTGAAATTGGAGGATTGACAGTAGTGATTTCAGATTTAATACCCAAGGTTTAGGTTTAAGCAGGGCAAAGAGTTCAAGCTTCGACTCATGGTAATGAACACGTTTTTCAATTATAATCATAAACTTACATTTTACCGTTCTGATTTTTTTAAGGGGCTATATTTATTAACTTTGGTTGAAATTTAATAATATCCAAAATGCAATTTGACGTAATAGTAATAGGTAGTGGTCCGGGTGGTTATGTTGCCGCCATTCGTTGTGCCCAACTGGGTTTAAAAGCAGCGGTTGTTGAAAAATACAGCACATATGGAGGCACCTGCTTAAATGTGGGTTGTATTCCATCCAAGGCTCTATTAGACTCATCAGAACACTACTATAATGCGCTACATACATTTAAGGAACATGGTATTAATCTAAAGGATCTTAAGCCGGATATTAAACAAATGATTAAGCGTAAGAGTGAGGTTGTAGCACATACTACCGGTGGTATTGCATTCCTTTTTAAGAAAAACAAGATCACAGCCTATCAGGGAATGGGTTCTATGGTCGATAAAAATACAGTGAAAGTTAGCAAGGAAGATGGAACTTCAGAAATCTTAACTGCAAAAAATGTGATCATTGCTACCGGTTCTAAGCCAACTCAGCTTCCATTCCTGAAAACGGATGGTAAACGGATCATTACCTCAACAGAGGCTCTAAATTTAACGGAGATCCCAAAACGCCTGATCCTGATCGGTGGCGGTGTTATCGGTCTTGAACTGGGCTCTATATATGCCCGACTTGGATCGAAAGTTACGGTGGTAGAATTTATGGATTCTATTATTGGTACTATGGACAAGAGTCTGGGTAAGGAGCTTCAGAAAGTTTTGGCAAAACAGGGAATGGAATTTTTATTGAGCCATAAAGTTACCGGAGCCAGTGTAAAGGGAAACAAAGTGACTGTTACAGCTGAAAATCCGAAAGGTGAAAAGATTAGTTTGGAAGGCGATTATTGCCTAGTTGCTGTAGGCCGCACTGCTTACACAGAAAATCTTGGATTAGAAAATATAGGCATTACACTAGAAGAGCGTGGAATGAAAATTCCGGTTAATGAACATCTTGAAACCTCTGTTTCGGGAGTTTATGCCATTGGTGACGTTATAAAAGGTGCTATGTTGGCCCATAAAGCTGAAGATGAAGGAACATTTGTGGCCGAAGTAATTGCCGGACAAAAACCACATATCAATTATAATTTGATCCCCGGTGTAGTGTATACCTGGCCTGAAGTAGCAAGTGTGGGCTATACGGAAGAGCAGTTGAAAGAAAGTGGTATCCAATACAAGACCGGATCATTCCCGTTCAAAGCCAGTGGACGTGCCCGTGCCAGTATGGATTCAGATGGATTTGTTAAAGTGCTTGCTGATGCTACCACCGACGAAATTCTGGGAGTCCACATGATTGGTCCAAGAGTTGCTGATGTGATTGCTGAAGCGGTTGTGGCGATGGAATTCAGAGCATCTGCAGAGGATATTGCAAGAATCTCACATGCACACCCAACCTATACGGAGGCATTCAAAGAAGCAAGCATGGCTGCAACTGAGAATAGGGCGATACATGTTTGAGTTTTACGTTGTACGTTTTTACGTTATACGTTTTAGCTTTAAAGTTATAAGTTTTAGCTTTTAGCCTTGTCAGGAGAATATCTAATAGTAAGGGTTGAATTACTAAAGAATGCCAAGGTTTTGTTTTTTAAAAAAGTATTACTGACAACTGAAACTAAATCGTTCATGTCCCCCTCTGATCCAAAGGACTCCTTTGAAGAGGGGGGCGCGAAAGCCTGAGCGAAGGCGGGGGAGGATACAACAAAAATCCTCCCCCTAACCCCCTCCAGAGGGGGACAAGTATGGTGCCTAGGTATTTTGGTTCATTTGAGAACTAAGAGTTGAGAATTGATTAAATAGCTATGGAATTAAAACCTTATTTAAATTGAAGTACTATATTACAACAGATATCAGATAACTGACAACATCTATCCTACAACAGGCTATGCAAACAATACTTCAAATCGCAATTACCATCGGCACAATGGCAGCTATGGAGGCATTTTCATGGTTTATTCACAAGTATTTATTTCACGGTCCCTTATGGTTTATTCATAAAAGCCATCACCAGGAGAGGCATGGTTGGTTTGAATTTAATGATGTGTTCAGTTTGCTGTTTGCCTCAATATCACTTTATCTGATGTGGGCTGGAAGACTAGATTTAAGTTATAAGTTCTGGATAGGTTTCGGAATTTCCTTGTATGGAATAATCTATTTCATTTTTCACGATTGGTTCATACATAATCGTTTTAAGAGTTTTAAATCAGGCAACCGGTATCTTTTAGGGATCAGAAGAGCTCATAAGATCCATCATAAATCAACTGAAAAGAATCCTTCAGAGGAATACGGTCTGTTGTTGGCATCTAAGAAGTATTTCAGTCCGAAATAAGTGCTATTTTCCCTTTAAAATTTGCAGATGCAGGTAATTGAAAACTTTCCTCTTAATAACCTGAATACTTTCGGAGTAGCAGCCAATGCAGCTTGGTATGTTGGTATAAAAAGAGAGGATGATTTGATGGAATTGTTTGCTCTGGATCGCTGGAAGAATTACCCTCGTTTGGTTTTGGGAGGAGGCAGTAATATGCTTTTTACTTCTGATTTAAAAGGTCTTGTGATTCATATCAATATTCAAGGTATCAGATATGAAATAAAAGGCAATGATGTTTTTGTAACTACAGGTGGTGGCGTGGTTTGGAATGATCTGGTGAATTTTTGTGTAGAGAATGGATTTGCAGGTATTGAAAATTTGAGCCTGATTCCCGGCTCAGTGGGTGCAGCTCCTGTACAAAATATCGGTGCATACGGAGTAGAACTTCAGGATATTTTCCATTCATGCAGGGCTTTTGAGATAGCAAGTGCTCAAATCAGAGTATTTGAGAAAGAGGATTGTGGATTTCTTTACCGCGATAGTGTATTTAAGTCGGATTTAAAGGGTCAATACATCATTACCGAGGTATGTTTTAAACTATCGAAAATATTTATTCCTGAACTGACTTATGGGGCAATCAGCGATGAACTGCAGAAAAGGGGCATCAGCAATCCCGGAATAAAAGACCTTTCTTCTGTTGTTTCGCATATTCGTGTAAGCAAATTACCTGATCCTGCGACCATCGGAAATGCCGGAAGCTTTTTTAAAAATCCGGTAATCCCCGATTCCCAATTTCTTAAATTAAAGTCTGATTTCCCGGATATTGTTCATTTCCCTGCAACAATAGGACATATCAAGATCTCTGCAGGATGGATGATCGAACATTGCGGTTGGAAAGGTAAAGTTGTGGGCAACACCGGTACGTGGAAGAATCAAGCCCTGGTATTAGTAAACCATGGCAATGCCACAGGTAATGAGATCTTTAAATTTTCAGAATCTATTATTGAGAGTGTGAATGCCAAGTTCGGCATCCTTCTTGAACGCGAGGTCAATATTATCTGATTTCAATATCCTTTTATTTCCTCTGTGGTTGCTATTGCCACCAAACACAAAAGATGATATTTCCCTTTGGTTCGTGTTTCCCTGTGGTTGGTGTTATCAGGAGACAATATAACCGTTAAAACATGAGGGGATAAACACATCTACATAGTGACCTTACTTTTTCATTAGCGATTTAATCCGACCTAAGCGTTTAATTGATTCTTCTGCAATGAACTTGTGGATATTATAATTGATGTAGCGGGCGTTCATGCATAAACCAAATAGCCAGCTATAGTTTTGATGGACATCATCGCCTAATTCAGATTTAACCAAATTTACAGTTGACACGTGTTTGCTTGGTTTGTTTTTTACGCCTTTGTAATGTCCATTGTAGTACATGTCAAAGCTATTGTACTTTCTACCATTAACTGTAAAAGGGAATATCTCATGTTGCACGAAATGCAGAGCCGCGTAAAATGCTGTAGGTACTACCCAATCGCAATAATTTCCGTCAGAATGAAGGAAATTGCAAGCATCTTCATTATGCCCAGCATGGATTTTTTTATCCATTAACAGGCTTCATTAACCCAAAAAAACCATCTGCTAATAAAGCATCGTTATTGATACTGCCATCATTATAGGTTATAGAGAATGAGACACGATAATCATCGGAACGACTATGCCGTTCTATTGAATGGGTAAATGAATACACTTGTAAAAGTTTTTCATCTATAAAACTTTCTACAGGGACGGTAATAATTACAGATAGTGAATTTACTCGTTCTATTTTTATATAAGCACCATTGACCTTAAGGTCTAGTTTTCTAAAGTGAGAAACCGCCTCTTTTATATAATTAATGGTGTTGTTAATATTCGTTTTGAGACGTGATTCAGCTTGCCTAATATCTTCTATCCCACGTTCAGACCAGCCGGTTTCATAAGCCAATAGCATTTCATCAACGTCACTTTTTAGTAAGTCTTCTATTCTGTCAATATTAAAATCTTGGTTGGAATCCACGGTAATGATTTGGTTTGGTATTTATTTATACAACCCCCTAGTTCACCTGTAAAAATAAATACTAATGTTGATAGAAAAAAGTTGTGGAGATAATTAAATTATCTATATCACTAATGAACAGTTTCCCTGTAGATGGTGTTTTCCCTGTGTTTAGCGGTTTCACCAAGCACTTTAGTGGAGTTGTGGCAATGACGACGATGATAGATTAAGGTTTAAAAATGGGAATTCGTGGCCTTCGCCGCGATGACAGATAAAAGTATAAATTAAGAAGATTCTGGCGCGGAGGCCGGAATCGGAAGGAAAGCAAGGTTTCACTGGGCTTGTTGCTGTTGTACCCATATAGAAATAATAAATCT
>JBDNGV010000372.1:0-6311 GCA_041689125.1 Daejeonella sp. | reverse complement strand
TCTGGTGGATTCAGGTCTACTCAAGGTGCAGACGGTTTTGCTGTAATACGATCAGTAATTGATACAGTCATAAAATCTGAACAAAATGTCTTTTATGCACTTTCTTTAATCGCTAACTTAGGGGCTCCTGAATAGTTACAAGAACTTTTATTTAAAAAATTTAATGTTATTATCAGAAACAAAGATCGAACTCGGGTTAATAATAATCTAAGTTCGATATAATGAAGGTTAAACTCATGAGGTTAAAATCGGTCAGGTAAGGCTTTGGAGCCAATGAATTTGATTTTTGAAAGCAATACCTGTGTAATGTAGGCCGGTTCAGCCCTTTCCTTCGGTTAGTTCCGGCGAGAAATAGCGTTCGGTTTCAAATTACTAGCAGCCGGAAGCTACCACCTACGGCAAGGTTTATTTTACCCAAAGCGGTATTCCATAGGGAGGGGCAGCCCGACAAAAGAACCAAAGCCATTTGAAATAAACCCGGGTGGCAGCTGTATCTTTTTGCAATTGAATTTCATGATATCTTTTAAATCTGCTGCAAAAAATACGGCAGAACACGGGAAGGCGCAACCGAAGAACCACAGACCTTGCTTTCTAAAACAAGAGAAAATTATTCGATTCAAAATAGCCCAGCAAGATTTTATATCGAACTCACGTAAATAAACTATAATCAGGATTTAATATATTTTCTATCCTTCAATTTATACATATCTATTACCAGCTGTTTTAATGCTTTGGTAACACATTCGCCTATACGAACTCCCTTTTCTGCAGAAGAGTTGGTCGGATTTCCGAAAACCCCATTAGGTGTCATTTCTTTCATCGTGCGGTAAAAAGAAATCTTTGGTGGGAATAACATATCTCCATCAGCCAGAGGAAATGCCAATACATTGGCTCCCTCTTTTATCAAGGATTCCTGAATTAATTGCGGGGCAATAACTTTCATTAATGAGGTTTCAAATTCGCAGGCATGGCCAGTTCCACCCGGACCTGTTTCTGTAATTTTGAGCAATTCTTCTTTTGCAACATTCCACCAGGTTGCACCAATGATATGCGCATTAGGATTTGCAAAGCCCAACTGCTCTATAATTACCTGCATAATACCCTGATTACCTCCATGACTGTTCAACAAAATAATATTGAAAAATCCATGGTGCAAAACTGATTGAATAATATCCTTTACAAGAGCTGCAAAGGTATTGTGACTCAAACTCAAAGTACCGCTAAAGCCCATATGATGATCAGAACAACCAATGGCAGCAATTGGGAGTATCAAAACCTTTTCTTCGAGTTCTTTATTCAGTAAACCTGAAAAGTACTCTCCGATCATACGATCTGTAGAGACAGGCAAATGTGCTCCATGCTGCTCAATTGCTGCAATGTTAAGTAAGACCGGAATATTCTTATCCAGTGCTTGAATTTGCTTAGAAGAAAGTTGATCCCAATACATATTTTTGATTTAATCGGTTTGATGATTTAGCCGGCTATTCAGATATATAAGAATAACCGGCATAATTCTACTATTTCTTTGGAAGAACGGCAATTGCATCAAGTTCAATTTTGATACCAAAACCCAAACCTGATTGAACTGTAATTCGAGCAGGACGAACTCCTTTAAAAAACTCAGAATAGACTTTATTGTATCTGTCCCAATCTTTAATGTCTGCCAAATGCACTGAACATTTAACGATATCATCCAATGTACCGCCTGCCGACTCGATGAGGCATTTTATATTATGAAGTGTTTGAAGTGTTTCTTCTTCTATAGTTCCACTTACAAAAGTTCCTGTTGCAAAATCAACCGGTCCTTGACCACTTAAATATACCGTTCCATCAATCTCTATTGCATCTGAATATGCACCAATTACAAAATCCTTGTCTTTTTGTTCAGGATGAAAAATTTGTCTTTTACTCATTGTTTTGTGTTTTGTATAAATATTAATTAATTGTTTTTTTTTAATTCTTAATAAGTCGCCCTACCACCTGAAAGATCAAAAGTAAATGCGGTTGAAAAACTTGCTTCCGGTGATACGATGAAGGCGGCGGTTGCGGCAGCTTCTTCCAAAGTCCCGCAGCGTTTCATTGGAATTTTATCGGTCATATATTTCACCTGCTCATCCGGCAGACTTTCAACCATTGCCGTACGAATTACAGCAGGTGCCAGTGCATTGACAGTTATACCTGTATCTGCATATTCCTTACCCTGAACCTTGGTCATACCGATTACAGCAGCTTTAGAAGTAGAATAGGCAAGCATTCCGGCATTACCTTCTTTTCCTGAAATGGAGGCGATATGAAGTACCCTTCCATACTTGTTTTCAAGCATTTTAGGCAAAACATATTTTGAGGTATAAAATGAACCCATCAGATTCACATTAAGAACCAATAGCATATTATCAGCCTCAACTTCATGACTTAGGATATTTGTTTTTCCTACAATACCAGCACAATTGACCAGAATATCAATACGTCTAAAACGATCACTTACTTTCTGTACTGATTCTGCAACTTCTGACTCATTGGTGATATCCAAAACATAGATTTCAGATTCACCTAATAACAAGTTTCTTGTTTTTTGCAAACCATTTATATCCCTATCGAATAATGCAAGTTTTACACCTTTTTCTGATAAATTTAAGGCGATTGCCTGCCCTAAACCGGAGGCAGCTCCGGTAATTATTCCCACTTGATCTTTAAATTGAATTTTCATCTCTTTATTTATTGTTCTTCTTAGGTGATGAAGCGATCATGATTTAATATTTAAACCCCTGAGGGCATAAGCAAAATCATGATGGTTTCATCTCTTTATTTATTGTTTTTAAAATCTTATTCAACTAATTCCTTTAGACTTACCACATCCGATTTCCTAGTCAATAAATGGATGATTATCCAGGCAAACAGATAGGTCAATCCGCAAATAATGAATAAGAGATTGTACCCCCCTACTAAATTCCCGACTGCTTTATAACTATCCAGTATATAACCAACGAATATCGGAAACAGCATTCCTCCTACCGCACCGGACATCGCTCCTATACCTGTCACTGAGCTAACTGCCTGTTTAGGAAAAAGATCGACTACCAGTGTAAATATATTTGTACTCCATGCCTGATGTATCGCCAGAGTAAAACTGAGGATTCCGACCACCATCCATGTATTGGTAGCATACTGAGCGGAAAGTACGGTTAATTCCATAATTGCAAAAATAAAAAGCGCAGTTTTTCTTGCTTTTAATGTCGGCCAACCTCTTTTTATCAACCAAGATGAAAAATAACCCCCACCAACACTTCCCAAAACGGTCATCGTATAAATAATCATTAATTCTGGGCTTAAATTCGACATATTCAGCTTGAAAGTTGATGCAAAATAAGAAGGTAGCCAGAACATAAAAAACCAATAGATTGGATCAAGCAGTATCTTTCCGGTAATAAAAGCCCAGGTCTGAGGATAAGTAAAGAGTTTGAACCACTTTATTTTTACAACTTCTTCCTCAGCTTCAGCATCCAGTTTCTGCCCATCATGAATATAATTATATTCGTCTTCAGTTAAACGCTTGTGTTTTGATGGTACATCATAAACATATATCCAAGCTATAAGCCAAATAAAACCAACTGACCCTGTAATTAAAAATACCTCATGCCAACCATAGTTCCTTAGAATAAAGGGAACTATCAACAGTGCTATGATTATACCAAAACTGGTACCGGCATTAAATAAACCCGTAGCAAGTGCCCTTTCTTTTCTTGGGAACCATTCTGCAATAGTTTTCATACCTGCAGGTACGTTTCCTGATTCTGTCAATCCTAATCCAATCCTTGCCAAGCCAAAGCCGGTAACACTTCTTGCTGCGGCATGCAACATACCCATAATACTCCAGGCAGCAACAGAAATGATATAACCGGGTTTTGTACCAATCCGGTCGATAAGCCAGCCCCAAGAGATCAAACCAACAGCATATGCGCCTGTAAATGCCATAACTAGAAAGGCGAAATCAGTTTCCGACCAAGTGAATTCAATTTCAAGGGTGGGTTTTAATAAACCGAGTATTTGCCGGTCAAGGTAATTAATAGTAGTGGCCGAAACCAATAAGGTTAAGATGAGCCAGCGGTAATTTTTTATTTTTCGACCAGACATGGATAATGGATTTTTATAAGCTGTAAAAAAAATGATTTAACATTTTTAGTATAGCCGACTCCCAAAAGAGCCGGCTATACATAAAGGTATTTCAATATAAAGGTTAAAGATTCAGTTTCTTTCTTCCATCATCTGTGAGCAGATTAACACTCCATAATGGATACCATGTTTGTTCCATAATTACTTTTTTGACACCAGGAACAGCATATAGTGCTTCCATCATAGTTTTTGAAACTGTTGCGTGAACCACATTGGAACTGTGCGTAAAATAGGCTCCCAGTGGGCGTCCTCGGTGTGGCATTGCCAAAGTCACTGTTACGACACTTCCACGTACTGCTATATCATAAACAAATCCCAGATCAACGATACTGATATCTGCTTTATACAGTTGTGGGTCTTTCACCAATCCCAAAGCTTCCCATAATAATGCTTTATTTATCGGACTGTCTTGCGCCTCGGAAGCACGGGCAAGACGGCCAGCACTTTCTTTAGCGATTATTCCCTTTGGAAGCTCTGCACCTGATCTACTTAACGGATTCAGAAGTTCCTGCCGTAGATTTTCAATCTTTGCAGTATCATCTTTCAAAGTAAATGGAATGGTTACATAGGCATTTTTCTGATGAAGAACGGCACCTTTAGGAATAGTCTTTATTGCTTTTGGAACCGGATATCGGCTCCAGATCTGTCCATGCCATTTATAATGTAAAGTAGGTGATCCGTTATGTGATAATTCAGCGCCTAAACCCTCTGCATAGTGCTCAAGGAAAAATCCGAAGAATGAATCTTTTGTATCTTTATTAAAGAAACCAATTCCCCATAATTTTTCACTTAAATCTGCCGGAACTTCCCCTGTTTTTAATTTTTCATCAGGTCCCATCCATAACATGTCAGTAAATGATTGCCCTGTTATTACCCATTCATCATCTCTTAAAGCTGCTGGAGAGAATTCCTTAACAGCAGTCATATGACCAAACTTGTGGAAATAAGGTAAACCGGCATAAAAACGATACTCGATATCCATGATCATGCGGGCAGGTGAGAACAAGGGATGTACAGGTGAATATGGAAATCCCCAGCGACGGATAATTGTGCAGATTGGACCTTTTACTACTTCAAAATCAGGACACTCATCCCATAAGGAAATACGCATTTTTTGAATTCCTTCATCTGATACATAATCATGAGCCCAATCGATACCGGCTGGCTCACCATGACCCTGACCACCTGAATAGATTTCCAGGCCATGCTCGCGTTTTAAGATCATTCGGGCAAGTTGTCCGGTTTGTTTGGACAGAATAGCTGTAAAGAATTCATTTTCTATATCCAGTCCGTAACCTTCTCCGCTAACCTTCAGATCAGACTGATAATTAGGTAATTCAGCATCATAATTACCGTAAAAAATAATATAATGTCTCTTCTCTCTTCCCTGATTGTTGGCAAGAAATAATAATTTACATATCTTTTCTGATCCTCTACGTATCTCTGAAAAAACCTGGGATATCACTTCTGTGAGTACTCCATCTTTCACTTCTGCAACCCGTATTTCACGAGCAAGAGAGGCGGTCTGAGATGCCTGAAAACTCAGTAAAACTTCCACAGGTTCTGCTGTACGTGCAGTTCCTATTTTTTCTTCCAAACTGATAACCTTATAATATTTCCAGCCTTTTGCCCAGTTTTTCCAAGCAGAGGGGAGTGAATTAACTGTTCCAAACTGACTCGCTGCAACATGCGGTGTTCCAAAATCTTCTTCTTCTGCCTGCGCCTCAATTTCAGAGATTCTAATTGAATTAGTCAGGGCTCTAGCCGTTCTGTAATCCTTCTTTGCCAATGCCTCTTGAAGTAATTGAATTTTTTCTGCAATACTATCCGTCTGGCTGGTTGTTTTATCAGCAAAGGGTGCAATAGCCTCCTTTACAAAATTCTTTATAGAATTCTGGCTTTCTGCTTTGGAACTTGAAGGTAGGGTCAAACCTGCAAAACCTAACAAGCCCATACCCAGAAACCTACGACGCTTCATCGCATCTGAAAATTGAGGTTCTGAATTGGTACTGATGATCTCTGCTTCATCTTCTGATATTATCCTAGAGGAATCATCATGCATATTTAATGCAGATTTAGATGGATTAAATTTCTTCATTTTCATTCTATTTATGTCAAATAATCATCTGGAAGGCATTTAT
>JBDNGV010000371.1:0-3347 GCA_041689125.1 Daejeonella sp. | reverse complement strand
TGCCAAGGGAAATCAAAGACATCAGCGACTATCCGCAGATGACCATGGCGATGCAAAGATTAGGTTACAGCGATCAGCGAATCAAAAAGATTCTTGGCTTAAACTGGCTCCGTGTGATTCGGGAGGTAACTGAGGGGAAATGATGACTTAATTGGGATTCTGGATTATTTTCCTCGGATCACTTTTGCATAATTCAGATAAATATAATCTCCGAGTATGGATTGCTCCAGAATCAACCTGTATTTCCCTCCTGGAATATCTGCGCTGGCTTCTAGGGATTGTATTTTAGCCCGAATAAGTGCTGAGGCTGGAGATTTTTCAGTTAAAAGCTCATACATCACACGGCCATCCATTTGTTTAGGTATAGCTATTTTATGCAGATGCAAAATCGTCGGAACCAGATCTACATTCGAGGTTGGTAAATTAGCTTCATAGCCCTTTTTGAAACTTGGACCATAGGCCAAAAGCGGGATTTGAACTTCATAGGGACTGAATCCGCCATGCCCTGCTACACCTCTTGCAAAACTTGATCCTGCATAACCGGCAGCATTCTTATTGTCATTCCAGTTTACGTCAACTAAAATTTCAGATGAACGTTCAGGATGAGCCCAATGAATGGCATCAAACGATAAGGTACCGGCAATCCATCCATGGGTATCCCCGGCTTTTTTTGAACGGGTAAAAATCCCGCCAACCCATTCCTCCTGTTGCAATGCTGAAACAATTTTTTTGATCAGTTCTGCATTCTGATTTTTTACATATATCGCGCCTCCGGCAAGTACAACATCATCTGAGCTCTCGTCTTTCTTTAATCCTTGTTTGATTAAGAATTCACTGAGCCCAATTTTTCCAATATCTGTTACAAAACCATGGTCTGAGGAAATGAGAATATTGAAATTCTTATCCAAGCCTTTGCTTTCCAGATCCTTGAGTATTCTTCCAAATTGCTCATCTACAGTCTTAATTGCAGCCATTGCCGTTGCTGCACCGATACCATCACGGTGAGCTGTTCCATCAGGATCTCCAAACCAAATAGCACTTACCTTTGGTCCGTCTAATCTTAGGCCATATTTCATCAAAGCATTGGTAATCCATGCGTGTTTTCCACCGGATGACTGCACTGATCCAATTTCAGTCATAACCTTTTCTTTCATTGATTCAGGTCTGATCATTGTTGGATTAATTACAGCTCCGCCACTAATTTTATGGTTTTGCATCAGTGCTTGTCCGGTTGTACCTGAGCTAAATACCATCATACTGGATCCACTTAGCTGCACCAATTCGCCTAAAGATGCCGCTGTTAAAACATGATTATCTGTAGCTTTCGTAATCTCATCTATCTCTGAAGCATTACCTGTATTAAGTGCCTTTGTTTTATCTATTTGTGGGAAGTAGACACTATTTCCCATCAATCCATGTGTTCCAGGATAACTTCCTGTAGCATAAGATGAGGCATTTACCCTGGTAACAGTTGGAAAAACACTATGATGTTGTGTGCCATAGGCGGCCTTCTTTTTGAATGCATATAGATTTGGCATATTCTCTGCAGTGATATAATCTGGCCTCAGGCCATCAAAGAAAATAATCAGCGTTCTGAGATCAGCTGTTTGGGTTTGAGAATAAGAAAAATATGGTATGAACAATACTAAGATGAATGAGTAATAAAATCTTGATTTCATGGGTTACTATTGGCTGAAAATTGGACTTTGGAAATGTGTAAACGTTTTGAGAGCGGTTTTGTATCAATAGGCAGAAAAGCCCAAAAGTTATTTCCTTTATTCAGAATTCTTTCTGAATTGGGAAAGAATAGACAATAATGCCGGTTTATATTTAAAATCGGGAAATATAATTATAAGATTAAAGCCTCTTGAAATCGTATTAAAACGGGTATTAATTAATTTTGAATCAATATGGCTTTGGGTTTGAGTAGTCGCAAAAGTTTAAACATCGCTTTATTTATTTTGATGCTAAGTTATTTATGCGGTGTCTCTTAATTGTTAAGCCAGCTTTACCTATATGTTATTTCTGTAATTAACTTAATAATTTTACATGAATTTAATCTGAATTAATGCTAGTTACCAATCCTTATTTTATTTGAATTCAATAGCATAAAGCCTCTTCTAAAAGATTTTATTGTCAAAGCCCCACAAATAAATATGGAGCTTTGACAATGAATCATTGAATTTAGAGAGTGTACCTAAATGTAATCCTATAGATTATTGGATCTCCAATTGCACCGCATAATCACCGGCATTTGTACAAAGTATTTCTTATAGGCAGAAAAATTTGAATATCAAGTTTGGTGTTTCATTAGAGTAAATTTGAGAAGTAATAGAGAAAGTACTTACAGCATTGACAATTGAATTGAAATTACCATAAGAATTGCCTGAATTATTCGCTGCTTATTCTGTTAGTATTCTTCTGTAGTTTGGGATTAAAACATTTATAATCTGAGGACATAAAGGACTTTCAAAGGTATTTTCAAATCGTGAAATATAAATTTATCAGGGTATTAGCAATAATTCAATGACATGAAAGTTTTAAAAAGGCATCTTCCTCTATGATTATTAAATTTTAAATAAATAAATAATATATGTAATACATATTAATATTATATTTGAAATGTTAGATATTTAATTAGCAGAATATGGATATGCTATCGTAATTAGTTGATAGCCATTCTCATTACCAACCTGCTATTATAGGTTGGTAATGAGATAATGGTTAATGTTAGATTAGTCGGGCTTCCAGTTCTGAATATTGTCAATATTTCGTGAGTATTGACAAATACTGAATTTTATCTTGATAAATGATTAATAAAAAGTGTCAGACGATTACAGAAATTACACCTTTTCAAAGTAATTAAGAAGATGCCTCTTCATTTTAATTCTGAATTCTTCAGGAGTTCCATTTTTTAACACATTTAGTAAAACCCGATGTGATGCGTATTCGCTGTCAGGCACCTGACTTTTAATATGCAATTCATTATTCATGTAATTAAATATCGGCAATAACATATTCTGAAATCTTTGAATTGTATCGTTTTGAGAAATTTCGTATAGCATTGAATGAAATTTGACATCATATTTCAAGCTTTCAATTTTATTTTCTGCTTTTTCTTCATTTTCTACTATCTGTTCTAATTTAGCTAAACCTCCTTCCGTCTTTCTAAGAAAAAGAAAATCCGCTAATCCTATTTCTATCACAAGCCTCATTTCAAATATTTCTTTCATGGTATCCCCATGTAATAGCTGGGGATCCATTAATCGGTGCATATTGTTTAAAATATCAGGTCGGGTTAAAATCATTCCCCTGTTTTTTCGCGATTCTATTATTCCTAAAATTCT
>JBDNGV010000370.1:0-4626 GCA_041689125.1 Daejeonella sp. | reverse complement strand
TCTCAACAAGATCATCCAATCGCTCAATATCCTTTAAAGAATTGGTTATAAATGACTTTTGCTGAGCCGGATCGAGCTCTCTTTTCAGGATCGTCTGTAAGTACAATTTTATTGATGCCAAAGGCGATTTCAGTTCATGAGTAACTGATAACAGGAAGTTTTTCTGCTGATGTTGAAGCTTTCTTTCCTGGTTTATCGCCTTTTGCAAATAATAAGCTCCCACAAAAAAAATAAAAAGGAAAACGGCAGTTTCACCAAGCACCATTCCTTTACTGTTGGGGTTGGCAATTAGTAATAATCTGCCCCACCATATCAACTGAAAGATGGCGTAAATAATCAGACAATAAAATATCACCAATGGCCTTCTCATTATTCTTATGCTCTTGATCCTCTGAATACTATATCGAGACTCTCAAAAATGGCTCGTTTTGCCTTTTCGAGATCTACTTTTGAGTGAACGGAAGATACAAATCCAACTTCATATCCTGATGGACCAAGATAAATACCTCTGTTCAGCAATTCACGATGCATGATCTTGAATTTCTCCATACTTGAGGCATCGATTTCTTCTGCTGAACTGATCTTTTCCTGATCAGTAAAGGCGAACCAAAAAATCGAACCTATGGTAAACACCTTGAACTTATAATTTCTTGCTGTAGCAAAACGCTGTATAGACTCAGTAAAATCCAGAGTCTTATTGTTCAAATCCTTATAAAACCCAGACTTTGAAAGTTCGGTTAGTTGTGCAATTCCTGCAGCCATAGCCACAGGGTTTCCGGAGAGAGTACCTGCTTGATATACAGGACCATCCGGTGATATCATTTCCATTATTTCTACTGATGCACCATACATTCCTACCGGCAAACCACCACCTATTATTTTACCATAAGTGATGATATCAGGCTGGATTCCATAAAAACCTGCAGCTCCTTCAAAACCTATGCGGAATCCGGATATAACCTCATCGAAAATTAGGAGTGATTTATTCTTTGAACATATCTTTCGAAGAAATTCCAGGAATTCTTTGGTTTGTAACAATAATCCGTTATTGGCAGGGACGGGTTCAATAATAACTGCAGCGATCTCCTCTCCAAATTGTTCAAAAGCTTCAATTACTGCCTGTTCATTGTTCAATGGAACAACAATAGTTTCATCAGCAATAGCCTTTGGGATACCTGCTGATGAGGTTTCACCAAATGTTACCAGACCAGAGCCGGCTTTAACAAGCAAAGAATCTAAATGCCCGTGATAACATCCCTCAAATTTGATGATCTTATTGCGCTTGGTAAAACCACGTGCAAGGCGAATAGCCGACATCACGGCTTCAGTTCCCGAACTGGTGAAGCGAATTTTACGGATGTATTTATTATTCTTAAGGATGAGCTCAGCCAATTGATTTTCAAGAGCAGTCGGTGCACCAAAACTCATACCGCTCTGCATTGCTTCGATCACCTTTTCACGAACCACAGGATGATTATGCCCAAGGATCAGTGGGCCCCACGATGCACAAAAATCAATGAACTGATTTCCGTCGGCATCCCATATTTGGCAGCCATCGCCTTTTTGAATAAATAGAGGTGTTCCATAAACTGATTTAAATGCCCTTACAGGAGAGTTCACCCCTCCCGGAAAATAGGTTTTTGACTTTTCATACAATTCAGCAGATTTCTCTCTTGATATATCGGGTTTCCCCACAGAATTAACCTGAGTCTCTTCATCCGAACTTGAGAACATCTTTTTTAGTGATCCTAACATGTTTTTTTAGGTAATAAGTTTTGGTAATAAGTTGTAAGTAATAAGTTTTAATGTATTGGTTCTTGTTTTTTGATTCAAGAGCCAAGAGCCAAGAGCCAGGACAGATTTGAGTAAATTGCTTATTATATTTTTTGTCTTGATTCTTGGTTCTTGGTTCTTGGTTCTTGGTTCTTGGTTCTTGATTCTTGGTTCTTGATTCTTGATTCTTGATTCTTGATTCTTGGTTCTTGGTTCTTGGTTCTTGGTTCTTGATTCTTGATTCTTGATTCTTGGTTCTTGGTTCTTGGTTCTTGGTTCTTGATACTTTTTAGTTATCTGTTGTCAGTTGTCAGTGATTTATAGCTAAAGTCAACTGAAGAAGTCAATTCTCAATTCTCAATTCTCAATCCTACTCCATCCAACCCTTCTCCAATATCTCCTTTGCATGATAAGTAATGATGATATTTGCCCCTGCTCTACTGAATGCATACATATTTTCCATGATTACTTTCTGTTCATCAATCCAGCCTTTAGCACCTGCTGCCTTCACCATTGAATATTCTCCTGAAACATTATAGCATGCCACCGGAAGGTCTGTACTCTCTCTCAGGCTCTTAATCACATCAAGATAAGCCAATGCAGGCTTAATCATTAAAATGTCTGCACCTTCCTGCTCATCCAATGCTGATTCTCTCATAGTTTCGCGCGGATTACGAAAATCCATTTGATATGCCTTTCTGTCGCCTTTGCCTGGTGCTGAATCGGCAGCCTCTCTGAATGGGCCATAGTAAGCTGAAGCAAACTTAATACTATAGCTCATTATTGCTGTATTTTCAAGATTATTTTGGTCCAGCTTTTGACGGATACCAAGTATCCTGCCATCCATCATATCCGAAGGGGCAATCATATCAGCACCAGCCTGTGCATGGCTCAGAGCCATTTTTGCCAATACTTCAACTGTCTTATCATTATGAACATAATCATGCTGCAAAATACCACAATGCCCGTGTGTATTATATGCGCAGGTACACACATCTGTGATCACATAAAGTTCATCAGAAAATTCCCTTTTCAATTCCCTAACTGCATTTGCTACCACCGAATGTTTATCATAAGATGAACTTGCATCTTCTGTTTTTTCTTCTCCTACCCCAAAAAGCAATACCTTATTAATTCCGAGTGAAAGTGACTTTTCAACATCTTTGAGCAGTGTATCAACAGAAAAATGACTTACTCCGGGCATGGCCTCAATTCCATGCACAACATTTTTACCGGGCATAACAAAGTAAGGATAGATAAACATATCCTTTGAAAGTCTGGTTTCTGCAACCATTTCTCGCAAAATAGGCGATTTCCTTAATCTTCTTGGACGAATTAACATATGATCCTTTGATTTTAAAAACTCGTTCAACCGGATTTAATAATCCAGTGCAAATACAGCTTCAGCTAAGCCCATTTCATCGGGTGAAAAAGGAAGCGTATATTTCACTCCCATTTCATCAAATTTCTGACCGGTTGTTTTTCCAATACAGATAACCTGCTGATCAGGCTCCAGTAAATTCTCGGCAAAATAGGAATCCACATTGGAAGGGCTGGTAAAAATCAGTACCTCGGCATACGACTGAGTTATATTTTCTTCACTAACCGTTTCATATACAGTTAGTTCAATTATTTTAGTATCGCTGGATAATGCCTTTTGAATAGTCTTTAATGAGCCCTTTGCGCTTGGGAATAGCACAATGGCTCCGTTGGCGAGCTTTGAAAATTCAATGGCAATGTCTTTGGTATCAATTCCTTCTTCTTCCCCATTAAAATCAGCTTTCAGGCCATGTAGGCGAAGAGCATCTTCAGATCCTCTGCCAAATACACCGTATTTCACCTTTTTGGGAAGCTGGGGTTCAAGTTTAAGGAAGTACTCTATTGCATTCTTACTACTGAAGAACACCCAGTCAATATTTCTCAGAATAAAAGGATCAAGTTTATTGATTGATGGAAAAGTTCTGATCAGAGAACGGTCTTCAACTTCTATTTGATGCTTATTAAGCGCATTCCTCAGGTAACTGCTTTCCGAAAGTTCCCGGGTGATAAATACATTGGCAGGAAATTTACGGTCGGGAGAAAATTTAGATACAATTTTTTCCGCAAGTCCTTTGGTTGTTTTAGATTGCATAAAGAGCCGGTCAGGAAAATCTGTTCCTTCTGATGCCTTTGAAGTCCATACCTGAAATAATGACCCATTTTTACGGCAATAACATCCTAAAGGCAATAGACATCCTCCCTCAAACATATTCAAAACCTTACGTTCCACGGCAATCTGTTCGGCAACATCCAAATTATTCAGGGGCTGCAGTAAATCAAAAAGAGCCGTATCACTTTCGCGAATCTGGACAGCTAAAACCCCCTGAGCAGGTGCAGGGATTAATTCAGTTGGTTCAAGTTCTTCAACATGGAATTCTTCACTGAGATCGTAGCCCAGTCGAATCACACCGGCCTTGGCAAGCATGATTGCATCATAATTCTCATCACGTAATTTTTGCAGCCGGGTCTGAACATTCCCCCTGAGATCTTCAATCTCGAGATCCGGTCTGGCGGCCAATAATTGAGATTTTCGACGGTTAGAAGAGGTTCCCACCATACCTGCAAACTTAACTGATAATTTTTGCTGAATATCAACGCAATCTTTTAAAATTACCAATAACTCAGCAGGATCTTCACGCTCAGATACAGCAGCGATGATTAAGCCTTCAGGATTTGTAGTTGGAAGATCTTTATGTGAATGAACTGCAAGGTCAATGCTTCCGTTCAGTAATTCTTCTTCAAGTTCCTTTGTGAAAAAACCTTTACCTTCAAGCTTATCAAAACTGAGATTCAATATTTTATCACCCTGAGTTT
>JBDNGV010000369.1:0-16880 GCA_041689125.1 Daejeonella sp. | reverse complement strand
TTTAAGAATTGTGATTTATATAAATTTCAACAGGTGTATATCCCAATTAAAGGGCTATATGACAACTAAAGGATTGAAATTACAAATTTTTTGGTATTGTTTATCCATAATATTGCCCAAAGTGCCTTAATGCAATTCATTAGATTAATTATCTTTACCCGCTAAACGTTCCTCTTTTACATGGTAAAAAAATTAATTTTCATCATAGCTTTCCTTGTTGCTGACCACGCATCTTTAAGATCTCAAATTAAATCTCATCCTAAACGTGAATTCAGGGGGGTTTGGGTAGCAACCGTAGCAAATATTGACTGGCCATCTAAGCCGGGACTGAGTTCAGATATCCAGAAGGCTGAGTTGATCCGCATCTTTGATGATCATCAGAAATCAGGGATAAATGCAATAATGTTGCAAATCAGGCCTGCAAGTGATGCATTTTATGGGAAAGGCCGTGAATTGTGGAGTCGTTTTTTGACCGGTACACAAGGCATGGGTCCTGTTCCAAATTATGATCCCCTTGAATTTGCAATTGAGGAAGCTCACAAACGGGGTATGGAGCTTCATGCGTGGTTCAATCCTTACCGTGCCACTCATAATCTTATTGATGCGCAAACTGCCGCTAATCATATTACCAAACAGAAACCCGAATGGTTCTTCACTTACGGGGGAAAGAAGCTTTATAATCCCGGACTACCTGAAGTTCGTCAATATATTGTGAGTGTTATTATGGATGTCGTTAGAAATTATGACATTGACGGAGTACATTTTGACGATTATTTTTATCCTTATCCGGAGGTTCAACCTCTTAGAGACAACGAAACATATTATAAATATGGAGGCGGATTTAAAAATATTGATGATTGGCGCCGAAATAATGTTGATACACTGATACATACTTTATCTGACAGCATTCACAGTGCCAAAAAATATATCAAGTTTGGTATAAGTCCGTTTGGTATTTGGAGAAACAAATCTCAAGACCCCGAAGGATCTGAAAGTAATGGATTTGATGGCTATAGTAAACTCTATGCCAATGCCAGAAAATGGGTTCAGTCGGGATGGCTAGATTATGTTAATCCGCAGATTTATTTCCCTTTTGCTTATCAGGTTGCTCCTTTTGATAAATTACTCGACTGGTGGAGCGATAACAGCTTTGGTAAGCATTTATATGTGGGCCAGGGTGTTTACAGGGCATTAGAAAATCGGCCCGGATGGATTGATAGATCTCAAATACCAAAACAGATTAGGTATTTGAGAAATAATAAAAACACCCAAGGGAGTGTCTTTTTTAGCTCCAAGTCTGTAAGCAATAATATGGCAGGTGTAAAAGATTCGCTTCGTAAAGATTTTTACCGGTTTCCTGCTCTTCAGCCAACAATGCCATGGCTTGATGATGTTAAACCCAATGCTCCAAGCTTATTAACAGCCAAATCTGTAGCTAAGGGTGTTAAATTAACTTGGCAAGAGCCTAAGGAGGCCATAGATGGTGATAAAGCTTTTGGTTATGTTATATACAGGGTAAACCGAGGAGAAAGAATGGATACTGAACAGGCCCATCATATATTGAAAATCTCATTTAAAGCATCAGAAAAAACATTTACAGATACTTTAGTGAATGCTAACCGCAGTTATACTTATGTAGTTACAGCGATCGACAGGCTTAAAAATGAAAGTTCGGCCTCGAATGCTGTTACTGAAAGTCCAAATCCCTGAGTTTGCTTTAAAAAAAATGCCGTTCAGATTAATGAACGGCATTTTTTTTTGAAGGTTTTATTATTTCTCAGGTAGTAAAACTATTCTGATAAAATTGTCAAGGTTAAGACGGTATTGAACAGTGGCTTTTAAAGCTTCAGGATTTAGCTCTTTCAATGATTCAAGATAAGTCAATACCTGTTTAGGATCTTCCTCATTCTGAAGCTGATTTGTCAGGTACCCTAGCCAGAAACCATTGTCCTTAAGCTGTGTTTCTGTGGTACGGCTCTCCTCAGCAACGAATTTTTCAATATCACTGGCAAGTGCTCCATTTACCCTGATTTTATTGATCTCATCCAGAGTTGAGCTGATTAGTTTTTCCACATTTTCTGGGGCACAACCGAAAGAAATATTGAAAGTATAACGTGATTTAGGAAACTTGGAATAAGAGGCACGTGCGCCAACTCCATAAACTCCACCCTCATCTTCACGAAGACGCTCAATTAGTTTAATACTAAGTACTTCAGCCAAAGCGTCTAATTGATTATTATGCTTTTCGCTCCAAGTATAGTCGCCGCTGAAAACTAGACGAACAGTTGCTTTTGGCTCCAGGCCTTTATATATCTTTTTATCAATTTTACCTGAAGGAATGTTAATTCCCAGATCTTTGGCAGTTTCTTTACGATTGCTTGTGGGTAAAGAACCCAGATATTGCTCAAGCATTGGTTTGATCGCTGCA
Source organism: Daejeonella sp. (assembly GCA_041689125.1). Lineage (GTDB taxonomy): Bacteria > Bacteroidota > Bacteroidia > Sphingobacteriales > Sphingobacteriaceae > Daejeonella. The sequence goes on along the minus strand of JBDNGV010000369.1, from coordinate 14,452 downwards.
GGGTTAAAACTTCCGACAAATACGAACGTGAAATCACTCGCATCAGCAAAACGATCCTTGTATATTTCGAATGCTCGGTCAAGACTTACCTGATCTATTTTTTCAACAGTAGGACCTGTTCTCCGAACATTGTAATTTCCGAGAATCGCAGCCACAGAATCAGTAAATACACTATTTGGATCATTGCCTCTGTTTGCAAGTCCGCCTTTTTGCTGAGCAATCAGCCCTTTAAAGGTTTCGGCATCCTTACGCGGTTGGGTGAAATACAGATAGGTTAACTGTAATGCAGTCTCAAGGTCTTTCGGACTTGTTGAACCGGATATTCCTTCAGACCTCTCAGTTATATAAGGGGATACCGAAACACGCTTTCCGCTCAATAATTTAGGAAGCTGAACAGAATTAAATTCTCCTAATCCTCCATTCCTGATGATGGTTGTTGCGTATTGAGCAGATTGAAAATCGGCATCGCTGTATAATGAAGAGCCTCCAGGACTGAATGCAGAAAAGCTGATTTCGTCATTTTTGAAATCAGTTGGCTTTAGGATTACCTTTATTCCATTGCTGAGTTTAAATTCGGTTACTCCAATCTCAGCAATTTTTGACTCAGAGATAACTTTACCTCCACTAAGTTTGGCAGAAAGTAGGGGTTTATCTGAAAGTTGATCCACATAGGCACTGATTTCACTTTGTTTGATACCGGATATCCAGCTTTCTATTTTTGCCTCATCAGGCAGATTATCTTTATCCTTTTCAGGTCCCATCATGATTACATCACGGTTAACATCTGTGATATAATTTTTGGCTAAGCCATTTAAATCACTAAGGCTAATGCCTCCGGTCATACTATTGGCTAATTTGTATTCGTACTCAATACCCGGACTGGCTTCTTGCTCCAAGAAATTGCGCACATATTCATTGACAAGACTTTCGGAAGGTGTTTTATCCTTTTCCTTAAAGGATGACTCCATATTGGTGAGATAGGATTGCTTAGCACGATCCAGTTCTGTTTGGGTAAATCCGAATCGCTTAACTCGTTCAGTTTCTGTCAGAATGGCTTTAAATCCTCTTTCCATTTCTCCAGGCTTCGCCACAACGAAAACATTATACATATCAAGCCCAGCTAAAAAGGCACTTATATTAGCCCCAGCCTGCAGAAAAGGAGGGTCAGCTTGTTTGCTCATATCGGCAAAGCGGGTTCCAATCATTGAATTGAAGAGGGATCTGATAATACTGTTTCTGTAATCTGTTGCCGTAATCAGCTTCGACTCCGGATGCTTGATCATAATTTGTGCAACGCTCACGGGGAATTCCTTATCAGTTACTGAAATGAATTGATTCTTATTTAATAAGGAGATTGAATATTTGGTTCGCTGACGTGGTTTTAAAGGATTTTTAAGATCAGAGAATTTTGCCTTAATGGTTTGTTCCATAGCATCAACATCAATATCTCCAACAACTATTAATGCTTGAAGATCTGGTCTGTACCAGTCCTTGTAGAACTGTTTGATGGTTTCAGCTGAAAAATTCTTTAATACTTCTTCGGTACCGATTGGAAGGCGATCTGAATAGCGGGAATTATTGAAAAGCATTGGAAGATATTTATCCTGCATGCGTTGTTGTGCCCCTTTTCCTAAACGCTTTTCTTCAAGTACAACTCCACGTTCCTTATCTATTTCTGCAACATCTAATGTTGCATCCTGTGCCCAGTCACGCATAATCTGAATACCATTTTTGAGAACTTCCGGATCATCTGATGGAATAGGAAGCTGATAAACAGTTTCATCAAAACTAGTGTAAGCGTTCAGGTCCGCACCAAAGCGAACTCCTGCTTTTTGAAGGTAATTTACCAGATCATTTTTAGGAAAGTTTTTTGTGCCGTTAAAGCCCATGTGTTCCATAAAATGTGCTAGTCCGCGCTGGTCATCATTCTCCATGATTGAACCAACTTTATTTGCCAGGTATAGCTGGACACGATTTTTTGGTTCAACATTTTTCCGGATATAATAGGTAAAGCCATTTGGAAGTTTACCAATTCTGACCGCCGGATCTAAAGGAATGATCCCAGAATCAGTTTGTTTTGTAGCTGTTGTAACAGGTTTATTTTTTACAACAGTTTGAGCATTTAATGCTACTGTAGCGGCAATCATTACCCCTACCGAAAAGGTAAATACTTGTTTATTTAGAAATTTCATTTTTAAATTGGTTTATAATTGGACAGCAAATTAATAAAAATTATACCTTGATAATAATTTTTTTGTTGTACATCCACCAAAGGATGCCAAGCCAGATTAAAATGAAGGTAACAGCACCGGCTAGGGATGCATTAATTGGAGATAAGTAGGGACTTAAAAAGGTTTCATACATCCATTCCCGTGAGTTTACTATCGTTCCATCGGGCATGTTAACCTTGATCATGGTTAGAATTCTAGGTATAAGTCCGGAAAGGAAAAACACGGTTATTGCATTCACTCCGTAAACTACAAATGGTTTTGTGCCTTTTTTATATCTCTGAACATCAATCAGCCAGTAACATAATGCGAGGCCAATAGTAGCAAGCCCGCCTGCATAAAGTACAAAGGAACTTGTCCATAGAGCTTTATTTATCGGGAAGCACAGATCCCAAATTAAGCCAACAATAACTGCTAATACTCCAATTGAAAACATCCAGGAAATTTTCACACTTTCTTCCCTGTCTTTACGTTTTAGCCAAGTACCTACCAATGCCCCAAAAAGTCCCGTTGCAATAGCAGGAAGAGTACTCAGAATTCCTTCAGGATCCCATGTTTTTGCTGATCGCCATAAATGTGCTTCTGTAAGTAGCGTTCTGTCGAGCCAAGCACCCAGATTGGTTTCTTTTTCAAGATTAGCATAACCCACTCCGGGAACTGGAACCAGTGTCATCAGTGCCCAGTATGCGATTAGTATACCAATCAATAATCTAAGTTGGGTTTTGGGATTGGTTTTTATAAAAATTAGGGCTGTAATAAAGAACACAACAGCTATACGTTGCAATACTCCCGGTATACGAACAGTACTGAATGCTTCCATGGGTTCAGTAAATACCTTTGGAAAAAGGTTTAAAAATAATCCCAGTCCAAATAATCCCAGTGCCCTTTTTAAGGCTGTCATGATCAGTTTCGAATGACTCATATATCCCTTTTTACTACCAAGGGCATAACTTATTGAAACTCCCACAATAAACAAAAAGAAAGGAAAGATTAGATCTGTTGGTGTACAACCATGCCATTCAGCATGTTTTAAAGGTGCATATATATGGGCCCAGCTTCCCGGGTTATTAACCAGAATCATTGCTGCCACTGTCAGGCCTCTGAAAACATCAAGGGATAATAATCTGACTGGAGATTGTTGAAGAATTGAAGGTTGTGACATCGGATTTGAAATAAATGAATATTAAATCTGCATTTTTTTATTTTAATAAAAAAGGGTTTGTATGATTTAATGCCTCTTTACTTGCAAGCATTGATTAATCGGTATCGCTAAAGGGATTGTGTTAGATTCTTAAAGATTTTCAGCCAGTACTTTTAGAGCTGTCTTATCCTTTTTTTCTATACAAAGCTGTTTGAGTTGCTCCTTCAGATCCTGAGTAATTGTATTATAATTTTTCAAGCCATAAAGGTTTTTCATTTCGTTTAGATCTTTTTGCAGGTCATATAGTTCCCAGAAATTTTTATGATCATAAAAACGTATCAGTTTATAGCGGCTAGTACGGATTCCGAAATGCTTTAGAACACTGTGTTCACCTGGAAATTCGTAGAAATGGTAATAGGCCGAATTTCTGATGCTTGCCTTGACATTTTTGAACAGTGGCATCATCGATTTGCCCTGAATTTCATCCGGAATGGCTAGTCCCGCAGCCTCTCAAAAAGTAGGGGCAAAATCAACATTGGAAATCATTTGATTTGAAACGGTCCCCAGTTTTATTATGCCTGGATATCTGATAATCAAAGGTGTGCGCATTGATTCTTCGTAAATAAAACGTTTATCGAACCAGCCATGTTCACCCATATAAAATCCTTGATCGGAGGTGTAAACCACAATGATATTTTTTGTAAAATCGTTCTTATCCAAATAGGAAAGGATCTTACCGATGTTCCGATCGAGTGAGAGTGTAGTGCTGTAATAATCTTTCATTTACCGCTGGTATTTCCACTCGGTTAATTCTTTTCCAGTTAGTTTCTGCTTGCGAAAATCTTGATCATAAAAGTTCTTTTGCAGAGGGAAATTGACTTTGTCAAATTTACCAAGATCCTAAATATCACGCATCCAAGTGCGGTGCGGGGCTTTTTCGCCCATACAACGAAAAAAGGTTTTGATTCATCGCGCTTATTCAGCCAGTCTATGGTTAGATCTGTAATTATATCGGTAGCATAGCCTTATTTTCGGGTGGTATCATCCTGCATATTGATTAGGTCAGGATAATAATAATATTCGGCCTTTCGGTTCGCTGGGCAAAGGTATTGAGGACGAAAAATATACTACCCAGAACAATTGAAAAGGCTTTTCTCATATTTTCTGATCAGATGGCGATTAGAATTTCCATCTGACAAACGCTTCCATAGCCTCGTATTCAGCAAGTCCTAGTTTATCATAAGCTTTAGCTGTTTCACGCGTGCGGTCTTCAGCACGAACCCAGAATTCTCTGGCATCATCACCTGGAAATACCGGTCTGTCTTTTTGTGATTGATGTTTAAAAATGGCAAATCGTTTGCGTTCAACTTCCTGAGGAGATAGCGGAACAGCCATTTGAATTTCATGGGTTTCAAATTCATGCCAAGCACCCCTGTACAACCATAACCAGCAATCTTTTATCCATTCTCTGTCTTTCAAACGATCTAGTGCTTGAATTAGAATGTCAAAACAAACTTTATGGGTACCATGCGGATCTGCAAAATCACCGGCTGCAAAGATCTGATGTGGTTTAATTTTGTCCAGGAGTTCTATAGTTACTTTGACATCATTCTCTGAAACTGGGTTTTTATGGGTCTTACCCCTGTCATAAAATGGCAATGACATAAAATGGATCTGATCGTCACTAAGTCCGGCGAAACGAGCACCGCTGATTGCTTCTCCTTTACGAATTAAGCCTTTTAATATTTGAATTTCGGAAGTATCAGCCTGATTGGGTTGTTTTGTCTCCAGAAAATTCCTCATAGAGAGGTAAAGATCATCCAGTTTTTGAGTTTCTAAACTAATGGACTTACTGAAATCGCGCGCAAATTCTACAAAGCGGAGCGCATCATCGTCCCAAACAGCAGTGTTACCGGAAGTCTGGTAAGCAACATGTACCTCATGACCTTGGTCAACCAGGCGAATAAATGTTCCACCCATGGATATTACATCATCGTCCGGATGCGGAGAGAATATGATAACTCGTTTTTTATCTGGAACAGCCCGCTCAGGCCTTTGTGAGTCATCTGCATTTCCTTTTCCTCCCGGCCAACCAGTGATAGTATGCTGAAGTTTATTAAAAATATGGATGTTGATATTATAAACCGGGCCCTTTTCTGTTGCCAGTTGAGCCATGCCATGATTATTATAATCTTCTTCAGTAAGCTTTAATATCGGTTTTCCAAGGGTATTGGCCAACCATATTACAGCTTTTTTAACCATTTGATCATCCCAGATACAATCTTTAACAAGCCATGGTGTGTTGAAGCGGGTCAGATCTGAAGCAGCAGCCTGATCTAGTATGAATTCTACGTTTTCTGAAAGCTGAAGATAAGTTGCAGGAACTTCTGAAGAGATCTCGCCTTCAACGGCTTTCTCAATGATTGAAGCTTTTTTCAGGCTCCATGCCATCAGTATAATTTCTCTAGCCTTGAAAATGGTACCGATACCCATGGTGATTGCTTTGGTAGGTACATTTTCTTTACCTCCAAAATCACGTGAAGCATCGCGGCGGGTAAGATCATCGAGAGTTACCAGCCTAGTTCCTGAATTGGGTGCAGAACCCGGTTCGTTAAAACCAATGTGTCCGGTACGGCCAATACCAAGAATCTGAAGGTCAAGTCCGCCAAGCGCGGTAATCTTTTTTTCATATTCCAAGCAGAATCCATGAATTGTTTCGATGGCTAAAGTTCCATCTGGGATATGGACATTAGCCATATCAATATCGATATGGTTGAACAAATTTTCCTTCATGAAAGTCACATAACTTTGAGGAGATGTGGGCTTCATAGGAAAATATTCGTCCAGATTAAATGTAATTACATTTTTAAAGCTGAGACCTTCCTCTTTGTGAAGATGTACCAATTCTTTGTAAACTCCTACTGGGGTTGCACCGGTTGCAAGTCCAAGAATTGCACTTTCGTTATTTTTTTGTTTTCTAATGATTAGATCAGAGATCCTGCGAGCAACCCTTTTAGCAGCGGTTTCTTCATTTGGGTAAACAGTAACGGGAAGCTTTTCGAAGCGGGTTTCTTCAAGTAAATTTAATCTTGCCATGAGAGGGTCAGACTTTTTTAGGTGAGACGCAAATATAATTACAAATTCATTATGCTGGGGAACAGTCTCAAAATTTAATTACCCAGAAAATTTTGCATGCTGATTTTTCTGCGGTTGGTGTTTTCACCACCCGCATTCAATTCACATTCAGGATAGTTTAAAGAGTTTTTCCTGCGGTTGGTGTTTTCACCATCCCCATTCAAGAGTTTTATCAGAGTAACTTGAAACCAAGACTCAGGTGAAATAAATTCTGTTTCTGACTATATTTTTCACTCTGGCTCACATTGCTTAAGCCGGCTTCATAGCGCAGGTCGACTGTCAGATTACCTAAGTCAACACCTGTTCCAGCCTGTAATCCTAGTGTTTGTTTTTTGTAATTTCCAAAATCACTTACACCCTGATATGCCGAAGCAAAAGTGCTGTTTTCATCAATAATAAATGACACAACAGGGCCAGCCATAAAACGAAGATTGAGTTTGTTGGGGCCTATTTTAGTCCCGAGTAAGAGCGGAAGATCAAGTGTAGTAAATTTTACTTTACCATTCGCGGTGATTTCGGTTCCGTTATTGTCTTCTATCCTAATGAATTCATTTCCCTTACTTCCCAGATATAATTCCGGCTGAAAATAAATTCCAGCAGCACCAATTCTTGAAAATATTCCGGCTTGGTAACCCATAATACTGTTTTGATCAGTGAGGTCATTTTTTGTTTTTAAAGATGAATAATTAATTCCGCTTTTAAGTCCAAATGTAAATGATGGCAATTGTGCCATTGCAGTCGCTCCTGTAATTAATAAAAGAGCTACGGCCAGTATGATCCTCTTCATAGTACTAAATTTATGGATAACTATTAAACGTCAATTCTCATTCCAAATTATTCAGTTTACTGATTAAAACGAATTAGATTGAAATTTGTCGCGATAAACTTTATTTTTGTAAAAATTTAGGTTATGGCAGAGATCAGTATCAGTAATTCAGATTGGGACCGTTTGAAATTAAAAGTACAACGTAAATATAATAATCTTAGCGAAGAGGATCTTGCTTACCAGCAGGGTCAAGAAGAAGAACTGATCACCAGACTGATGACCAGATTGAAGCGCAATCGTGAATATATCTTATTTACCCTAAAAAAAGGGATGCTCCATCTCGATACTAACCGCCTTTAGGCAGATTAAATTAATTCTAAATCTTTATCCCTTAAATAAAAAAGGAAGGATTTTTGTATCTTTAATCATCATAACATTTAAGTATGAATAATCCCTTCAATTCTGGTTCATTAAAGTCAAAATTCAAAAAGGCATTTCTGCCCGGTGTAGTAATCATTTCAATTTTTTCATTTTCTTTCGTTGAAGATCTTTTTCAGGTTTCCAAGAATCTGGACATATTTGCCGCTGTATATAAGCAATTAAGCATCAATTATGTGGATGATGTCAACTCATCAGAAATGATGAAAAATGGCATCGATGCTATGCTTGAAGAATTGGATCCTTATACTGAATATATTCCTGAATCTGATATTGAAGACTATAAGCTAAAATATGTTAGTACTCAATATGGTGGGATTGGTGCTACCATTTCAAACAGGGCAGGTAAAGTTATTGTAGCTGAGCCTTATTTAGGTTTTCCAGCGCAAAAAGCAGATATCCGTGCCGGAGATGAGTTTCTTGAAATAAATGGTGTTTCATTAAAAGGTAAAACCAACGAACAGGTAAGTTCTTTACTTAAAGGCTCAAAAGGAACTTCTGTTAAGCTTCTTGTTCAGCGTTCGGGTATGTCCAAAGCCAGAGAATTAAATTTGACCCGTGAGGAAATCAGACAGAATAATGTACCTTATTATGGTATGCTTGAAAATAATGTTGGTTATATCAAACTGGATAAATTTCTTGAAAATTCAGCTCAGGAAGTAAAAGATGCCTTAGCAGAGCTCAGAAAAAATAACATTAAAGGGTTGGTTTTGGATCTTCGTTTCAATGGTGGTGGCATCCTACAGGAAGCCGTTAAAATAGTGAATCTCTTTGTTGATAAAGGTGTTACTGTTGTGATTCAAAAGGGAAGGAATCGTGAAAAATCAATTACCTATAATACCTTCAGCACTCCAATTGAGCCAAATCTTCCACTTGTAGTTTTGGTGAATAACCGTTCAGCCTCCGCATCAGAGATTGTTGCCGGATCCTTGCAGGATCTCGATAGAGCCGTTGTTATTGGGCAGCGTAGCTTTGGAAAGGGTCTTGTGCAGCAAACATTTAATCTACCTTACAACAGTCTTGTAAAAGTAACCGTAGCCAAGTATTATACCCCATCTGGTCGTTGTATTCAGGCTCTTGATTATACTCACCGAGACATAGAAGGGATGGTTGTGAAAGTGGCTGATTCGCTTATTACGGAATATAAAACCAAAACTGGAAGATCAGTATACGATGGCAGCGGAATTTTTCCGGATGTTTTTATAAAGCCTCTCAGGTATAGTCTTATAACCCAAACACTGGCTTCAAGATATCATATCTTTGATTATGCAACACAATACCGAAATCTCAAAGCCAGCATCGCTGATTCTAGGAATTTCAAGCTTACTGATGCTGAATACAATGATTTTATCGCGTTTCTTTCGAAGAAGGACTATAATTACGATACCAAAGTAGAAAAATTATTGAATGAATTGCGTGATGAGGCTGAGAAAGAGAATAAGATCGGAGATCTGAAGACGGAGTTCGATGCGTTAAAGGCAAAGGTATCTCACAGTAAGAAGAATGATTTGGTTCTGTTTAAGGCTGAGATTAAAAAGGTTCTTGAAAGCGAAATAGTATCAAGATATTATTTTGAAAAGGGCAGGATTGAACAAAATTTCAAATTTGATAATGAGCTAAACGAAGCTCAGAAAGTAATAGCTGATAAATCAGTTCTTGCTTCCATCCTGAATGGTGAAGGAACCTATAAATCTATTGGAAAGCCGGGAGAGGATTATTCTGCGAATGCTGGAAAATAAACTGTTATCTGTTGTCTGTTATCTGATAGACGACAACAGATGTCAACCTGTAATACTTCAAGAAAGGCAGACTCATAATGTTCTGTAACTATTGTCTTTTGCCAGATAACACACAACTGACAACCGACAACATCACATACTATTCTGTTACTTGATATCAGACAGCTAGATAACAGACAACAACCATATTTCTACTTAAAAGTCAAGTCCATATTATAAAGCATAAATGCCCATTTATCCGCCTGCTCTTCAATAATTTTTGCTGTTGGTTTTCCTGCTCCATGACCTGCATTGGTTTCGATCCTAATCAGTGCCGGACTCTCCCCTTGATCATATTCCTGTAATCTTGCGGCGAATTTAAACGAGTGTGCCGGTACTACACGGTCGTCATGATCTGCTGTAGTGATCAGAGTTGCGGGATATGAAATTCCAGGCTTCAAAGCCTGATAAGGGGAATACTTTAAAAGGTATTCAAACATTTCTTTTGAATCTTCTGCTGTACCGTAATCGTATGCCCATCCCGCTCCTGCGGTGAATTTATTATATCGAAGCATATCGAGTACACCCACCGCCGGCAGAGCAACTTCGAAAAGTTCAGGGCGCTGACTCATCACAGCACCAACAAGAAGTCCGCCATTTGAACCGCCTGATATTGCGAGAAAATCTTTTGAGGTATATTTATTATTAATCAGATATTCTGCAGCTGCTATAAAATCATCAAAGACATTCTGCTTGTTTAGCTTTGTACCGGCAATATGCCATTTTTCACCATATTCCCCTCCTCCACGAAGATTAGGGACTGCATAGATTCCACCTTGTTCAAGCAATATAATATTAGAAGTACTGAAAGCTGGTGTAAGGCTGACACTGAATCCTCCATAGCCATAAAGTAAGGTTGGATTCTTTCCGTTTAATTCAATTCCCTTTTTATGGGTTATAATCATTGGAATCTTGGTTCCGTCTTTAGAAGTATAGAAAACTTGCTTTGAGGTGAATTTTGAAGGGTCAAAATTTACACCAGATTTTTTGTATTCGATAGACTGCCCATTTGCAATAATGTATTTAAAGATTGTTGGCGGGTAGATATAAGATGTGAAGGTATAGTAAAGCTCTTTCTCGATTTTTTTGGCAGAAAAGCTACTTGCCGATCCAACTCCTGGAAGGGTAACTGTGCGCTCGAGTTTACCATCCATATCATATTGGATTACCAATGAAGTTGCATCTTTCAGGTAATTAGCAAAAATCTTTCCCCCAGCGGTGCTGATATTGAGTACATTATCAGTTTCTGGTATCAGGTCTTTCCAGTTTTCAGGTGCCGGACTAGATGCATCAACAGTAACCACTTTATAATTTGGGGCATTCAGATTAGTGAAAATGTATAGTTTACCACCTTTGTTATCGATAATGCTATGATCACCCTTAAAATTGCCTACAACATTGACGATTGGGCTTCCTGGTTTTGAAAGATCCTGAAAATATAATTCATTTCCTGTGGTAGATTCAGCAGCAGTAATAACGAGAAAGCGCTCATCTTCTGTAATCCCAGCGCCAATATATCTACGGGGTGTTTGGTCACCTCCAAACACAAGCCTGTCCTCTTTTTGCGAACTTCCAGTATTATGAAAGTATAATTTATGAAACTGGGTTAATCCTGAAAGCTGACTTCCTGTTGCAGGCTTATCGTAACTGCTATAATAGAAGCCCTCGTTACCTTTCCAAGCAAGGCCCGAAAACTTCACATCTTTCAAGGTATCTCCAACTGTCTTATAGTCATTCGTTTTAAGGATAATTACTTTTCTCCAATCAGAACCTCCTTCCGAGATTTGATAGGCTGCCATACTTCCGTCTTTACTGAATTCTATACCTGCGAGCGAGGTGGTAGCGTCTTTAGAGAAGGTGTTTGGATCCAAAAATACTTCAGGCTTTCCCTTATTATTCTGTCTGTAAAGCACATACTGATTTTGAAGTCCATCGTTTTTATAGAAATAAGTATAGTCACCTTCTTTAAAAGGCGCAGTATATTTTTCATAATTCCAAAGCGTTTCGAGGCGACTTTTAATTGCCGGCCTAAATGGGATTCGGTTAAGATAATTTTGAGTTACTAAATTTTCTGCTTCTACCCAAGATTTGGTTTCTGCCGAACGATCATCTTCTAGCCAGCGGTAGGGATCCTTTATGATGGTGCCAAAATAAGTATCAGAAACATCGATTTTATTGGTTTTCGGATAGATCATTGTGTTGATATTGGGGCTTGTATGCTGTGCCATTCCGCAAACTGGATCTATCAGCAGAGTAGCTGCAATGATAAAATGTTGAACAGGCTTCATGATAATTGGGTGAGGTATGAATTCAAAAGTACAAGAAGCTGAGTAATAAATGGTCAGATACCGGTCAATTGTTTTTCGGAATAAGGCAGTTAAACAGGATTTGAGAGAATAAAAATTATGTACTTTTGTCCGTGTCAGCTAGTAAAATATATTTCGCCTCCGACTTTCATTTTGGGGTTCCCGATCATCAATTGAGCCGGGAACGTGAAGATCTTGTTGTTAACTGGCTCGAAGAGATCAGGGCAGATGCCGCTGAGATCTATCTGATGGGTGATGTTTTTGATTTCTGGTTCGAATATGCATCCGTGATTCCAAAAGGCTTTATTAGATTTCAGGGTAAATTGGCAGAAATGGCTGATTCTGGCATAAAAATCACCTTGTTTAAGGGTAATCATGATATGTGGATGTTCGATTATTTTGTAAAAGAACTGGGAATCCAAATCATTTCAGATGAGCTTGTACTGGAACGCAATGGAAAGAAATTCTATCTGCATCATGGCGATGGACTTGGGCCCGGTGATGCCAAATACAAAATCCTGAAGAAAATTTTCAGAAGCGGATTTTGCCAATGGCTTTTTGCCCGTATCCATCCAAATCTGGGTGTTGGAATTGCAAGAAAATGGTCGAAGCAAAGTCGGCTGCAAAGTAATCAGAAAGATGAGTTTACTGATATCAATAAGGAGTGGCTTGTTAGCTATTCCAAAGAATTGTTGCTTAAGGAACACTTTGATTTTCTGATTTTTGGACACAGACATTTACCACTTGATATCCAATTAGGTGATAGCCGATATATCAATTTGGGCGAATGGATGAATTTTAATTCTTATGCAGTGTTTGACGGTGAGATTTTAGAGCTTCGTTATTTTAAAAAACACGGCGACTAGGATCACTAAAGCAATTCGCTTATTATCCTTCCTCTTAATTTCCAAAAAAGCCGTATTTTTGTGGCCTTATAGAAAAAGCCAATCTATTTAAGCTTTCAATAGGATTTTCAAAGAACAAGATGTTACAAAAACTAGAATATATTAAAGAGCGCTGGCAGGAAGTTGAGCGTGAGCTAAGCAATCCGGCTACGATGAACGACATGAAGCGCTTTGCCCAGCTCAATAAGGAGTATAAAGATCTGACGAAGATTGTAGATGAGTATAAGATTTACAGCAATGTTATCAGCAACATTGAGTCAAATAAGGATCTTCTTTCAAATGAGAAGGATGATGAATTGCGTGAAATGGCAAAAATGGAGTTGGACGAGCTGATTCCACAGCAGGAGCAGTTGGAAGAAAAGATTCGGGTAATGCTAATTCCAAAAGATCCCGAAGACGGTAAGAATGCAATTGTTGAGATTCGCGGAGGAACAGGAGGTGATGAAGCTGCGCTTTTTGCCGGCGACCTGTATCGAATGTACACCCGTTATTGTGAACGTAAAGGCTGGCGCATGGAGGTTGTTGATGTAACCGAGGGAACAGCAGGTGGTTATAAGGAAGTTGTTTTCAACGTATCAGGTGAAGATGCTTACGGACAGTTGAAATATGAATCGGGCGTTCATCGCGTGCAGCGTGTGCCTGATACTGAAACAGCCGGTCGGGTACATACTTCAGCAGCTTCGGTAGTTGTTTTACCTGAAGCAGATGAGTTTGATGTTCAAATTAGTATGAATGATGTGCGTAAAGATTTGTTCTGTTCCTCAGGACCGGGTGGGCAATCAGTAAATACCACCTATTCGGCAGTTCGTTTAACCCACCTTCCAACCGGGATAGTCGCACAATGTCAAGATCAGAAATCACAACTAAAGAACTTCGACAAGGCATTTGGTGTTTTGAGAAGCAGGGTATATGAGCTTGAGCATGCAAAGATGCTGGAAGAGACTTCTAAAAAGCGTAAGACTATGGTTGCTACCGGCGACCGTTCGGCTAAGATCCGTACCTATAATTATCCGCAGGGAAGGGTTACTGAGCATCGTATTGGTTTAACAATTTATAATCTTCCGAATGTGATGAATGGGGATGTTCAGGAAATAATTGATCAGTTACAGCTGGCAGAGAACGCTGAAAAGATGAAAGAAGGTTCAGTAGCATGATGTTTTTCTACTGGTAAGGGGCATTAAATTACCTGTTTTTCATTGTTATTAATTGAATATTAGTTGGTTAGCCTAGGATTAAAAATTAAGCTTTTTATTATTTGCACTATATAGGTTATTGCCGTATATTTGCCTCACTTTTAAGAAAAACGGTTTCCGCAGATCTAAGAAGGATGATTCCGTAGCTCAGCTGGTAGAGCATTACACTTTTAATGTAGTGGTCCTGGGTTCGAATCCCAGCGGGATCACAGAGTTAGGTGCTTAGCACCTTAAAAAATAGTTCTCTGGGATGAGAAGTTTATCCTGTTGAAAAACAGGGAATCCCAGCGGATCGAAAAATGTATCTTACGCAAATAGAATAGGTACAAAATAAAAATATTTAAAACTACGGACCGGTAGTTCAGTTGGTTAGAATGCCGCCTTGTCATCCCGACCTTTGGTTGTGACGGTTTCGAAACCCATCAGGTCGAAAAATGTATCTCAAGTGAATGCATGAGGTACAAAATAAAAATATTATTGAAACTACGGATCGGTAGTTCAGTTGGTTAGAATGCCGCCCTGTCACGGCGGAGGTCGCGGGTTCGAGTCCCGTCCGGTCCGC